>JAAYFB010000384.1 GCA_012728465.1 Proteiniphilum sp.
CAGATCTACAACAGAAAATATTGGAAACTCCCCATACTTTATGGTGGCTTCGTGGGCGTGTCATACGCCATCACTTGGAACAATAGCTACTATCAAGACTATTTTGGTGGATATAAGGATATGATTGATGGCAACCCTGACACAAATAACTGGCATGCCTTAGTTCCATATCAATATAGAGATGACCCTGAAAGTATTGACAAAACCTGGTTTACAGGAGTATTGAAAGATAGAAAGAACTACTTTAGATACTATAGAGATTTAAGTATAATCATTGGTGTAGCTCTTTATGGTCTAGGCATTGTAGATGCATATGTAGATGCACAACTTTTTGATTTTGATGTAAGTCCAGATTTATCATTGCGAATTGAACCAGTAATGATGAAAAGAAGTGACAATAACTACTTAGCTGATTCGTTTGGCTTTAGATGTAGCTTTAGTTTTTAATTACGAATTAGGTATCCTTATTTGTGTGATACAACGAAGGCTCCGACTTTTAAAACAGAGAAATGAGAACAATTTTTTTATCCCTACTCTTAAGCTTTATATCAGCTTATGCAACAGTAAGTGCGCAAATAACTTCACTTAAAGACCAAACTCAACTTACCGATAGTGCAATTATAGCACCCGAACATTTGAGTCAACAATTAGCATCATTAATTCATGATTGGCAAATTGATTTAAGCAAATCAAAAATAAGCTGCAACAAGGGTAGCAACATCTCATATGATGATAGTACATACACCAAACGGCTATATGACTTTCCCACAGAAATGGAGCTATCATACAATTCTATAGTAAAAAATTACATAGAAATGTACACAATTCGCCGACGAGATTTGGTTAGCTATATGTTATCAGTTGGCGAATATTATTTCCCTATGTTCGAGGAGGCACTAGACAGAGAGGGACTTCCTTTAGAGCTAAAATACTTGCCAGTAATTGAATCTGCTCTAAACCCTGTGGCTGTATCAAGAGTTGGTGCAACAGGACTTTGGCAATTTATGCTACGCACAGGTCAGGGATATGGACTACAAGTAAATAGTCTAGTTGACGAAAGACGAGACCCGTATAAATCAACTGAAGCAGCAGTTAAATACTTAAAAGACCTATACTCCATCTACGAAGATTGGAACCTAGTGATTGCAGCTTACAACTGTGGGCCAGGAAACGTAAATAAAGCCATAACAAGAAGTGGAGGAAAACGAGATTACTGGGAAATTTATTATAATTTGCCAAAGGAAACTAGAGGTTATGTCCCTGCATTTATTGCTGCAAATTACGTTATGAACTATTATGACTTGCATGATATATGCCCAGTAGAATCTCAAGTAGATATGATAACACTTGACACAATACATGTGAACAAACAGGTTCATTTCAATCAAATATCTAAAGTATTGGATATACCAACAGAGGATATACGTCGATGGAACCCACAATTTAAAAAAGATATAATACCGGGCAATTATAAAAACTATACTTTAGTTTTACCAACAACTAAGGCTTATGCATTTTTAGATAAAGAGGATGTAATAATAAATATAGATAAAGACACTCACTTAACTCACAGAGATAACACAGAGATGTATCTAGCAGGTAATGCTACCACTACTACTGCTGGAGGTAGTAATACAAAAAATGTTTATTATCGTGTTAGGAGTGGCGACACATTGTCAAAAATAGCTTCGCGCAACAAGACTACAGTTTCGCAACTTAAATCTTGGAACAATCTAAAAAGCACTAAACTGAGCGTAGGGAAAAACCTAATTGTAAATAAGAGTATAGTAAAAGAACCCGAGCATAGCCGAGAAACTACGATTGCATTGTTAGAAGGTGGAGAAGGAATAAAAACCAAATCGGTAAACGAATATTACAGAGTTAGAAATGGAGACAATTTAGGCCGAATAGCATCAAAAAATGGAGTGTCTGTAGCCCAATTGAAATCATGGAATGGATTGAA
>JAAYFB010000385.1 GCA_012728465.1 Proteiniphilum sp.
ACACGAGGCAGCTCTTTTTTTGTCTCACCACAACTTACAGCAATAGCAGCAATGAGTAGTGAGAGTAATGAAATTGATAAAAATTTTCTCATATTATTATATTTTTTGATGACACAAAAATACGAATAAAAAATGAATGAAATCGGAATCATCTGTAATTTGGAAGGATAATATTTAGATAGTATAGGCATAATAAAGTGACAGATTATTATTAAACAGCTATCAGTATGCACAAATATATCTTTAAAAGTAAATCTACATCTCACCCCAAAAAAGGGAAGCACCCCCTATCACAGGCATGCTCCCCTCAAATTCATTTCAGTTGGCAACTATAATCTAAAAATCGAACTAAAGATATTCATAAAATCCAACTGTTTTAAACACACAATCAAATTGGCTATACTGCCTCCGAGCTCTCATTTTCGTCCTTCTCCTCTGGGGAAGTAGGGTTTGAGGAATTGTTAGGAGGAGTGTTCTCATTGCTAGATGAGTTTTGTGCCTCTTTTTCTTCTGTGTTTGTGGCCTCATCATTGTTGCCACCATCTTCTCCATTTTGCTGGTGCAAAGGGGTTGAGCTGCTTGGCATAGGCTTCGCTCCATTTGAAGCATTTGCCCTTTTGTTAGCATTCTTAGTTTTTTGTCTCTTCACGATAGCTCTTGTACGATCCATCACATCCAACAATGCGAGTTCTAGATGGTCGGCAATTTCTCTACCATTCCATTCAATCAACCTCTCTACCTGATCCAATAACACGCCTAAAACTTTTGTAACATCCTTGCGAATAGTAGTGTTATCTACATATGAACGTTTTCTATTGGATCTATCCAATGCTCGTTCATGACGCAGAGTCTTCACCTCTGGGTTAATTGCAATTAGTTCCGACATTTGCCCTGAAATACCTATAGTAACAATTGCGCTGCCTAGGCTTGCATCCTTAGTCATGTCTTCAGATATTTGCACTATAGTTCGCGACACAACATCTTGAGAGCCATTCACCAAATTGTGGCGATACTTGCTAAACCATGTCATGAAGGTTCTTGCTGCCTTACGCTTCTTCATGTCGGTACTCACACTGGCAGCTTTTGCTGCATACACAAGACCTTTTACTGCATCTCGACGCAGAATGTTAACCTCATTAATCTCATGCGTTAACACATGTGCCCTTTCCCTTGGCATGATGGCGTGCATTATGCTCACCTCCATTTTGTACCTCTCTAGGGCCTCTTCGTAAATTTCACACTCGATGCTGTGCTCAGCATCATTAAAAATCTCAACCAAATCGTCACACATTGTAACGAATGCTGAATCCTTCAAATACTTCGTGAAGGATATTTGTACTAATTTTCCCATTTTATCTATATTTTAATGGGTTAATAGATGATCATCTCCACAGATTCTCATTGACAGCAACTTGCCGTAGCGTGTATCTACAATTACCGCCATGAGTCACCGTGGAGCAACCGTTAATTAAAAAAATACAAAACACCCTCAAATACACGTATAAGGGCATTAATTGTTCGTTTTTGCACAATTTTAAATACAAATCATCTATTCTCTTGTGGAAATATCTCTACGATAACGATCGTTATCAATAATAGAGACACAAAAGCGTCAGTTGACCAGTTTTAAAACCAGCGTTCATACAGTCATACAAAAATTTAATTTATTACGTTCCAGAGTAACCAGCTCTGAGTTGGGATAACTCGTATCCCTAGTTTGTGTTTAGCTGGGATGACGGAATCCCTTTTTCGATTCAAAGTGTTAGGACTAGTAGTTAGTCCCCATAAAATAATATGCAAACTGACTATCATTCTCAGTTTTGCCATATTATGTTAGGATAAGAGCTATCCCCTTTTACTTTATTATTCTCATAAGATAACTTTTCAACCCATTTACACAGGACGTAGTATCTCCAGAATTTATTTAAGTTCAAAGATACTACAATTCTTTCCTAAAAACAAATAATTTGAGGACAAAAACCAGAAAATACCTATTATTTAACATAATATAATACAAACTACATATATTCATAGTATTTTTTACAAATATTATTTATGCAAAAATATCATTTCATTGCCTACCCTACACTTCTACAATTACTACTATACCCCATCATTATCTCAAATCTCGGATTCACATTGATGGTTATTCTATATTTTTCTATTTGCTACCTGTAATAATATTAATGTTTGCAGTAGAACTGTACCACAATCTAAAGATATAATGTGTTTAACATTATAATATCCTGATAAAAAACAATGTTAAACACATTAACAGTCAGAAAAATGACAATGTTAATAAATTAACCAAAAACAGACCCTAAAAACAATCAACTACCACATAATCAATAATAAACCATTTTCTCAATTGCAAAACTTACCTAAACTTACAGCAATCCCAACGTTGGGATTA
>JAAYFB010000386.1 GCA_012728465.1 Proteiniphilum sp.
CGTTGCTCCTGCCCTTGCCCAATGGCGGCTAGTGAGTCGTGCTGTGTGATAACGCGCCCATCCATAACTGCTGGAGCAAAGTAGATGAAAGAGATTAAAATGAATGCCACGATAGATAGCAGGTCGGGCAAAGCTCTTTTTAGATCAAAGTTTTTATTCATTGTCTATTGTTTTGTTTATGCCACAAAGTTAATAGATTGTTTGTTTATTGCATTGAGGAACGGGGGAAAGTTGTCATATGCGTTTGTATAGATTATCTTAAATATGCAAGCACACTAGAAAGCAAATAGAGCTTCTTGAATTTTATTATATTTCTGGTACACCCTTTTTGCATAAGAAATAGGATGAGGTTAATTTAATTCACATTTGTGAAAATGGCATTTGTAGTAAAAGGTTAAAATGCGTGTTATATTTTTGCTAGTGTCTTAATCTATTGTTATTTATGTGACTTCTGTGTTTTAACATAATAGGAAAAAGTGAGCTAAACACATTTGTAAATGACAACATATTGTTCTAATCATCTTCAAATACATATGTAAATGACAATATATTGATGCGGCTAGCCTGAAAAATAGGTTGATTTAGTAATATTAACGTGCAAAAATTCATGAATCAATATTTGTTTTTAACAATAGGTCAAAAAAGTGGCTCAAACACAAATGTGTTTTAGGACTCTTGAGCTACGGTGGACAAAAACACAAATGTAATTGAGCCACTTTTTTCCAATTTTCTTAAATAACAAGTTGTATTTACTCACTTTTTTGTCTCTGTACCTATATGTATATATGTTTTTTAACATTAATGGGTCTGGAAATTGTTAATAATGTTGTATTTTTATCTGATTATATACAAAGTGCGGTCAAATACATTTGTGTTTAAGGCGAAAAAGCTCATTATCTTTGTAATTACACTTTTAGATGAAGGCTTTTTGACTTATAAAATAATAAACACACTTGTGTTTTACTGTATTTGAAGCTTGAGGGGAAGTATATAGAATGATTAGGCAGTTGTTTACAAAAAAACAGCAATGGAACATAATCCCATCACTGTTTAAATAAATCATGAAAATTGTGTTGTGTGTTGTCTGTATCTTAAAATCTCTTTCCTATTGTAATGCCCATTCTTGGATATGCATAGTCATTAACGAAGTCGCGACCTGCACCTCCAAATACCTCACCTACCCAGTTGTTTTTAGAAATATATTTCCACCCAAAGGCCAATCCTAATCCAGCACCAACATCTTTGGACGAATCGTGGTTGAATTCGTAATCGTACTCACTTTCATTATGCGAAAATACTGAGCCATTGGCCTCAATAAAGAATCCAGCTCCATACTTTTGTAAGTTATTTGAGTTTCCACCAAAAAACCATCGTGCATAGGGTGTAATAGCAAAATCGAGTGGGTAGTCATCACTTAGCCCTATACCTACACTTGCACCTATGCTGAAGTCCTCGTGTAATACTCGTTCGTAGCTTATTTCGGGATACAGTCCGAAGATAGTAGTTGGAAGATTTAGCTTCACTTCATTTTGTTTGATTGAAATGGGATTATCTTTTGCCAAGTGCCAACCCATAAAGCTTTTAGTGCGTTTCTGTTGTGCAAACAAAGATGTGCTTACAATAAGTACTACTAGAATTACTGATAATTTTTTCATATGTTTCGTGTTTGAGTTAATATTTTGTTTTCGCTACTTATATAATAGATGTATGGAAATGAAAAATGGTTGCATGAATGAAGTAGTTTTATTTCATCATGCAACCATTTATATTATTCAAGATATAAGCTAAAAGCCATATGATAATGAGTAATTGTTGTTTTAAACAATCTCTGCTCCATTTGCCAATTTATCTCCTGGTCTTACAAGAGTTAGCGTTCCATCAGGGTTTTCAGCCGATAAAATCATGCCCTCGCTCATCATTCCGCGCATCTTGCGAGGTGCAAGGTTTGCAACAAATAGTATTTGTGATCCAATCAATTCTTCGGGATTGGGGTAGTATTCGGCAATGCCCGATAGAATAGTGCGTTTACCTAAGCCATCATCTAGCAAGAAGCGAAGTAGCTTGTCAGCTTTAGGAACTTTCTCACACTCGAGCACGGTTGCCGATCTGATATCTATTTTTGTGAATGTGTCAAACTCAATGATTTCTTTAATTGGCTTAGCTTTGCGTTCTTTAGCCTCAATTTCTTTATTCAGCTTTTTAGTATCGAGTAGTTTCTGTACTTGCAACTCTATTGTTTCGTCCTCAATTTTTTCAAATAATAGTGTTGCTTTACCTAATTCGTGACCTTCAGCAAGTAAATCGAAGCTTACTAACTTGTCCCAACTTAGCTTATCGATGTTTAGTAATTGATAAATCTTTTCAGTAGAGAAAGGGATGAATGGCTCGAATGCAATGGCAAGGTTCGCAACAATCTGTAGTGAAATGTTTAGAATAGTTGCAGTTCTTTCCATATCTGTTTTTGCCACTTTCCAAGGTTCTGTATCTGCAAGGTATTTATTTCCTATACGTGCTAAATTCATTGCCTCCTTTTGTGCTTCTCGGAAGTGGAATCTATCTAGATTGCTCTCGATAGCTTGTTTCGTTTTCTTAGCCTCTGCAATGGTTTCATTATCGTAGTCGTTAAGTTCGCCAAGAGCGGGTACTTTGTTGTCGAAATATTTGTTTGTAAGAACTAGTGCACGATTGATAAAGTTGCCAAGTACTGCCACAAGTTCATTATTGTTGCGAGCTTGGAAGTCTTTCCACGTAAAGTCATTGTCCTTAGTCTCGGGTGCATTTGCAGTAAGAGCATAGCGAAGTACATCCTGTTTGCCTGGAAAATCCTCAAGATATTCGTGAAGCCAAACTGCCCAGTTCCTCGAAGTCGATATTTTATCTCCTTCTAAGTTTAAAAACTCGTTAGCTGGCACATTTTCGGGGAGTATATATGAGCCATCAGCTTTAAGCATTGCGGGAAACACGATGCAGTGAAACACTATATTGTCCTTGCCAATGAAGTGAAGCAGTTTTGTGTCTTCATCCTTCCACCACTTCTCCCAGTCATTTGGCAATAACTCTTTTGTGTTAGATATATAGCCAATTGGAGCATCAAACCACACGTATAGTACTTTTCCTTCACCACCCTCTACTGGTACGGGTACACCCCAATCAAGGTCGCGACTCACTGCACGTGGTTGCAAGCCTAAGTCGAGCCACGATTTGCATTGTCCATACACGTTTGGTTTCCACTCTTTATGTTCTTCGATAATCCACTGGCGCAGCCACTCTTCGTGCTTGTTAAGAGGTAGATACCAATGTTTTGTTGTTTTCTTAATCGGAATACTGCCACTAAGTGTAGATTTTGGATTAATTAAATCGTTAGGGCTAAGTGAAGTGCCACACTTCTCGCATTGGTCGCCATAGGCGTTTTCGTTAGAACAGTGTGGGCAAGTTCCTGAAATATATCTATCTGCAAGGAATTGCTTTGCCTCTTCGTCGTAATATTGTTCAGATTCATTCTCTATAAACTCACCCTTGTCGTGAAGCTTTTTGAAGAAGTCTGAAGCAGTCTCTTTGTGAATATCTGTTGTAGTGCGTGAGTAAATATCGAATGATATGCCAAGCTTTTCAAAAGAGGCTTTATTAAGTTTATGAAATCTATCCACAATATCTTGAGGAGTAACTCCCTCTGCTCTTGCTTTTAGGGTGATAGGTATCCCATGCTCGTCAGAGCCACTTACAAAGAGAGTGTCCTCGCCTTTTAGTCTAAGATAGCGTGCATAAATATCTGAAGGAACATATACGCCAGCAAGGTGACCAATATTAACTGGTCCGTTTGCATAAGGCAAAGCTGCAGTGATCAGAGTTCGTTTGAATTGTTTTGACATAATTTGAAAAGTAGTTTTGGTTTGCTTCAATGCATTATAATTAAATGTATTGTAG
>JAAYFB010000387.1 GCA_012728465.1 Proteiniphilum sp.
GCAAATCGATTAGCTTGACAAGTTTAAATCGAACATTATCATGATATGAGGGCTTACTTTTTCAAAAAAGCCTCGAATTCATATTTAAAGTACAATACGAGAATACATTTTCGCAATTTATGTTTTTACCGGACACCAATAGTTTTAAACGACAATATTATGTTAATTTACAATCAGACTCAACCAGCCGAAACGTTAACACAAGTAATACTCTTTTTTTCATGAAGCAGAAAATGTTAATTGACTGGAGTTCCTAACTTATTGCAAACAAAAAAGCGAGTACAAGTATTTAAAAATCCTGAACTCGCTTTCAATATGTATTATTTATATCTGTATCAGTCTATAATATCAAAACCAGTATAAGGCACAAGTACCTTTGGAATTTTAATTCCTTCGGGGGTTTGATTGTTTTCCAACAAAGCTGCCATAATTCTTGGTAATGCCAATGCACTACCATTAAGAGTGTGGCAAAGATTAATTTTGCGATCCTCATCTCTGTAACGGCACTTTAATCTATTGGCTTGGTAATCCTCAAAGTTTGAAACTGAGCTCACCTCTAACCAGCGTTCTTGTGCAGCTGAATACACCTCGAAGTCGAAAGTAAGAGCCGAAGTAAAGCCCATATCTCCACCACATAGACGAAGGATACGCCATGGCAACTCTAACTTCTCAACTAAAGTTTGAACGTAATTAACCATCTCATCAAGACGTTGATATGATTTAGCAGGATTTTCGATACACACTATCTCCACCTTGTCAAATTGGTGTAGTCTGTTTAGTCCACGAACATCCTTGCCATACGATCCAGCTTCACGACGGAAACAAGCTGAATAGGCAGTATTTTTAACTGGTAAATCACTCTCATCTAAAATAACATCACGGTACATGTTTGTAACAGGCACCTCTGCAGTTGGGATAAGATATAAATCATCCAAGCCCACATGATACATTTGTCCCTCCTTGTCGGGCAATTGTCCAGTACCAAATCCCGAAGCAGCATTCACAACATAAGGTGGTTGCACTTCAGTGAAGCCAGCATCGCGAGCACTATCTAAAAAGAAATTGATAAGTGCACGTTGCAATCTACTACCCTTGCCTTTGTAAACAGGAAAGCCAGCTCCAGCAATTTTCACACCAAGCTCAAAATCTATTAAATCATACTTCTTAGCTAGCTCCCAGTGTGGCATTGCATCAGCATGTAAATTAGGATTATTTCCACCAGTACGCTCTATGATGTTATCTTCAGGAGTTTTTCCCTCGGGCACAGAATCGTGTGGTATGTTAGGTATAGTAACTAAGAGGTTGTGAATTTCTATTTCTGCCTCCTTTAGTTCAGTCTCTATTATTTTGTTTGACTCTTTTAAATCCGAAACTTGTTGTTTGGATACTTCTGCTTCCTCTTTTTTTCCTTCTCTCATCATGCTGCCAATTGATTTCGACAACTGATTCAATTCCGACAAATTGCCGTCAAGTAGTGTTTGAGAGTTACGACGCTTCTCGTCTAGTTCTATTATACGACCAATGATATCTGCTGCATCAAAGTTTCGTCGTGCTAACTTGCGAATTACCTCTTCGCGGTTTTCGTTTAAATCTCTAAGTGTAAGCATAAAAAAAGTTTCAACTATTTTTGAATGAGTAAAGTGCAAAGGTAATAAAAATATATTGTTGGGAGATGGTGAGGGATGGGAATTGTTGTGTAAGAGTGAGGGCATAACTCATAAAGCTATGCCCTCACCATAATATCACAGCACAGATAAATGCTGTAATCAATTATATTGTACCA
>JAAYFB010000388.1 GCA_012728465.1 Proteiniphilum sp.
CAATACAATAAATATATAATTTGTGCTTATGTTATTATAAACTATATCGATACCTGCTACTAAGAATCCGTAGGAACTAGTAATATAGCATCAGCATATATTGGACCTTCACTAAGAGAACCATCAATAGTTAAAGAACCAATTTTACCCTTTGTGAAGTGATAAGATCCTACCTTAGTCCATGAGTTTAGATTTTCTTTTGGTTTAATATAAACAATATCCTCACCATCTGAATGTTTAACTCTCAGTCCAAGTGAGTTAGAGACGTTATAGTTAGAAGTACAAAAGAAGTACAAATCATAAAAACCTGATTTTTTAAAGATAGGTGTAAATGTAAAAAACATATCACGTTGTTTATTAGCGGCAAGCATATGGCTATATTTATATCCTCCGTAATATTTAGTCCAACCTAAAGATCGATCTATCTTATCAATTTCTCCTTCATCTACTAAAATTTCAGGTGTACTTCCGTCTAAGTATGGATCATTCATTAATTTTGCTATAAGTCCCTTTACATTAATCTCTTGAACTGTGCTGTTAGAGTCTATAGCCATTGCAGCAGCAACACCAGCGGACTGTCCTAACACCATGAATACAGGCTCCATTCTTATAGAGCCAAAAGCTATATGAGTGGATGACACACATACAGGAACTAAAAGATTGGTGCATTCTTCTCGTTTGGGAGTAATGCTTTTATATGAAATATGATAAGGAAGAAATCCATGATACTGAACGTCTCCCTCGTTCTTTACCATTCCATTTACAACAACTCGTTGACAATTATGAGAGTCCATGCCATAAGCAGCGATTCCTATACCATCTTCTACAAACTCAGTTCCAAGACAATTATTTTGAGTCATTATATATTCTCCGTTAAGTCTTCTCGCTTCTCTAACATATAGTTGAGTTGGGAAGTAGTCATTATCTTGAAACTCATCTTTAGCCCAACCATATTCAGATACAGCATTTCTTAGTTCTTCAGGTACACGACTATCATGGCTTAAAAAGTATATTAGACCTTTTGTATATTCTTCGTGCTCTTTCCATATTTTATCTCTTACATTATAATCTCCTTCAGGATAATCATAGTTCATACCTATCATATCTGTAGATAAGGGACCACTATTGTTTACATCGTATTTATCATCAATATCTGTAATCTTCTTAATTAGTAGATAGTCAGATATTTTACTCGATCCAGAGGCTTTTATAGCTCTGGCAAGAAGTTCATATTTAGCAGGGTCATATGTCTTTGGTTTAGTAAATGGAACCATGTTGTTTTTGTCTTTTGTCCAGCATAATCTAAAATTATAAGCCTGTATATACTTATCCTCAGATCCTTCTTTTTGTAACTTATTGTTACTTACTCCCCAACAATATCCACTTGTTGCATCACCTTCAATTATATATGGATCTACCCCATCTGGAAATTGGTGATGTACGGACATCTGAACCCCATTTAGTGTCTCATTGAATATTTCGTTAGATTCTCTACCTGTAAAGTAAGATACATTTGATTTTGCCATCAAGTCCCCTTCATAAGTACAGTCTATATATTGTTTTGCACTGATAATAATATTGGGGGATTTACTATGTGTTTTCGAATCCTCTAAAGTAATTGTTTTTATTTTTCTCTTATTAACTTTTGAACTTATAATTCTCTTATTATATATTACCTTGATATTTGACTCTTTTATATATTTATTCATTAGTTGAGAAGCTACACTTGGAGCAAAAGTCCATTGTTCAAACTTACCATAATGCTTGCCCAGATCACGATAAAACATTTTAGCTAAACCTGTAATAGCAAACTTATTGCCTATATCTGTTGCTCCAAGACCTCCAGTAGTCATACCTCCAATATATTGTCCAGGTTCAATTAAAACTACTTTCTTTCCCATTTTTGCTGCTGAGTATGCTGCAATTACCCCTGAAGCTGTTCCTCCATACACACATATATCACATTCAATATTAGTGTTTTTACTTGAAGAGGTAAAAAGTATTATTGTAAAACTTAAAATTATAATAGTAAGAGCAGACTTTGTTTTTATTTTGTTTGTCACCACTTTTTATTTTTTATATAAGTTGATAATTATTCATTATAGATATTTTTAAATTATGCTGTTTATTACAATCATATGAATAGTATATAATTGTAATAAACAGCATAAAATAATAAAAGGTATGTAGTTTCGTTATTCAGTTAAATCACCCTTACTATCAAATTGGTAAACTTTAACCCCTCCATTTGTAGCCAAAATATACATCTGTAAGTACTTTCCATTGTCTGAGGTAGATAACAATACTTCGCCTGTTGATTGCGCATTACTATCTGTTTCAAATTGGGTAATAAATTTACATAAATCACCAGATAGAGGACTCTTAGATATATGAGAAGGATCTTCAATATGTAATAGTCTTGCGTTAATACTGTTTGAATTAACACTGCCCAATGCAAGATACTTTGCATCATTATATGTTATAATATCTATTGAGTGTGTTGCCCACTTGAGTGACTTGTCTATTCCACCACCAATTAAATCATATTCATAAGCTACACTTTTAGACACACCGTCTACGAATGCAAACTTTGATAAGGTGTTATTGCCAAATCCTGTCATATATACACCTTCTGATATGTCTAAGCTTAATGGATATACATCAGCCTGAAGTGTCCATCCCAACTCAAGAGGATTAGCAGAGAAAATCTCTGGATTATTTGAAACTACTTCTCCATTCTTAGTTCTCCAATAAGCAAAACTTGGTTCATTTTCCAATACAGAGCATATTATTGACTCTCCGCTTAAGTCTCCTAAAATTGAAAGCTTTCGACCATTAGAGATGTTATGAGTTACACTTGCAAATAGAGTTGGTTTATTGGTTCCATCAATCCTATACAAGTCTTGTTGTGTTGTGGCAGCACCTCTACGTAATGAGGATATAATAAGTGAATTGTTACGATCACTCGCCATTGAGAAGTTGTTTAGGCTCCCTTTAAATGGTAGCTCTATAGTTCCGATATACTCACCAGTAAATCGGTCAAAATATTTCAAATCTGAGTTTCGTGTATTAACAAATAGATACTTTTCTGTAATAGCCATACTAACTGTATTATTATCCATTTGATCAATATCCATTTGATCTAAAGTCTTCTCCCACAATAATGTTTCGCTATTATCTCTAATACCTCCAGTTAATCTGGGAAGAATGATTGCGTATTGTTTATCATTAGTAACTTCTATATCTTCTGATTTAGAAACAAGTTTAACTGGAATTGCATAGTCTACTGTATTTGTAGGAATAAACTCTTTTATCTTGTTTACATCTACTATTATTTTTATTGTGCTCTTTCTTTCATCTGAACTTAGATTAAATGATGTAGTTTCTATATCAAAGTTTTCTTCGGAGATAAGTTTGTAATTAGTGTTGTATTTTTCATTATATTCTTCCAAAACACTATGTCCAGTTATTAATTCAAATGTTGAATTTGAATTCTTTATCCCGCTCTTATTTATTGTAATATCATATTCAAATATTGAATTGTTACGAAAAACGGCTACTTCTACATCTCCACTTTGTAGTATATATGCATTTTCTGGAATTAAATTATCTGCAAGTTCATTTTTACAAGAACCCAATAAACCTAATAAGCAAATAATTAATATATAATTGATTGAATTTATTATTTTCATTTCAAAATATTTTTATGATTTTTAAATCAATAATTACCACCATGGATTCTGAACCATTGATGTATTATTGGTAATTTCAGATTCATGAATAGGGAATAGGTAATAAGACTTATTAAATACTCTGGTTTCAAATGAGACTCTATTATAGAAATCTAAAAAATTGAAATCATTTGTGCCTGCATTTCCTGCATTTATATCCATACCCCACATTCTTCCACCTTCCCCAAACTTTCTATTGTCTTGTTCTGCACCTTCATCAGGTGTGTGTGCCAGCCATCTTCTACGTGTGGTTAGATATCTATCTCCTTCAAAGCATAGTTCTATTTGTCTTTCTCTTAATATATATTCACGCTGCTGAACTTGGTTTCCTTTTATCTCGGGATATACTTCAAATATACCAGGTATACCAGCTCTTTCTCGTATTAAATTCCAATATTTTTCTATTTCAGAATTATTTGGGTCAAACTCATTAAGCGCTTCTATGTAGTTTAATAAAATAGTTGCATATCGTATATATACATTTGTGTAAGTAAAATTATGCTCTCTATCTCTCATATTTGCTCTAGGATCAACACCTTTCAAAACAAGATACCCTGTCCTTGGGAAAAAAGTATATGAACCCGATGATCTTGATGTACCTCCATGATATAGCTCCACACGGCCAAATCCGTCTTGTTGTTTGCTAATATTATAATAGTTTCGCTTAACAGCATCTTCAGATATTTGTGGAATAATTCTTTTATTATACAATATATTTGCATAGAATCTTGGCTCTCTATTTGCATACATATTCCACTCACCTTTTCGATGACCCCAAATGTCTCCATTCCTCATTTCTGAAATTATTTTATTCCTATTGGCTTTTTCGTCTATATTGTTAGGATTCCAATTTGGGTGATTATTGGAGGCAAAACCTGTCTCGACATATCCTGATGTTGGATCTTCTATGCCTTTTCCATTATTCATATAAAACGCATCAACAACTCGTTGTGTAGGACCGACTCCACCTAAATTATTAGGGCCAGGTGAGCAATAAATCATATATGACCCACGAATAGTATTATTAGTTCTACCAAAAATAACCTCACTATTCCAAGGAGCTATATGTGCATGAACTACAGATTTATACGGACTGAATAATTCTGGATTATCTGAGTTCTTATAAAGTTTCAAATCAGCCTGTTCATTATTTTCAGCTATTGTAATTACCGACTTACTTGCTTCTGCAACTTTCCTCCATTTATTTTCATCGTATGTGATATTTGCTAGCGGGGTACCATCTTTATTTTTAAAACCTGAGTATTCAATATTACCATTCCATTGTGGACTTGCAGACAACAGTAAAGACTCTGATTTAACAGCTCTACAAACTATTTTATCGGGGCGTCCAAGATTTGTTCTGCCAGTTTCTTTCCAACTTTCGGGTAAATCTTTTTCTGCACTGTCCATCAATGCACAAATATATTCAACACACTCATCAAATGGAGCTCTAGAAAATGAATTCCAATCTTCACTAGTATTGTGCAGATCCTTTATCAATACTACTGGACCATATATTCTTATTAAAAGATAGTAATAATATCCTCTTAAAAATTTTGCCTCGGCCTTCATGCGAGTACGTAGATCCTCGCCTAATTCTGAGCATCTATCTATATTTTGCTCTAAAACAATAGATGATCTAATTGCTTTATAATATGTTGGATATTTATAATAGAATCTGCTTGCAGGAGACCAATTACCAAGATTGATTGGATATGTTGCAAATGTTGTATACGATATATCAGCCTCATCTGAGAGTCCTATCCAAGGGTCTTCTCTATGGAAATCATTTAATGGAATTCCTGCGTAAATACTATTCAAATAGCTTTCAACTTGGGTTCTTGAAGTCCATACCATTTCCTCAGTCAGCATATCGTCAGGTTGTCTATCTAGAAAATCTGAACAACTTGTAAATATTATATACAATAATGTTAATACAGATATATATTTATATAATGATAATTTATACATAATTAATTTATTTAGAATGTTAATTTGATTCCAATATTTATTTTTCTTGTTAGAGGATATTCAGATCCATTGCTCGACCCTGTTTCTGGATCCCACATATCCCATTTTGACCAAAGACCCATATTAGTTGCGATTGCATATATTCTTGCTGAATTAATATGTAGAGGTAGTGTTATATTCTTTTTCAAAGTATAACCTAATTCAATATCAGATAATCTTAATAGACTTCCATCATATATGGTTCTTGTTGATAGTTGCCAGTTGTTAGAATTTCTACCATTATCTAATCGAGGATAGAATGCATTTGGATTGGGATTCTCTACAGACCATCTATCTAATGCTTTTGTATAAAGGTTGTGTTTTCCAACACCTTCTATAAATGGTACAAATGTTGAACCTCCTAAACTATAAGTTACATTTGCTTGACCTCTAAAGAATAATCCAATGTCGAACCCTTTGTAATCAAACTGCGCCCCAAAACCATATATAATTTCTGGAATATTAGAATATCCTATTGGTTTTCTATCCTCAATATCTATTATGCCATCTCCATTTATATCTAAGTACTTTACATCACCTGGTCTGACTTCTCCAAATGTCTGTCTAGGACTTGTAGATATATCTTCTTCATCTTTGAACAATCCTATCGCCACCAAGCCAAATTGTTGTCCATATCTCTGTCCCGTCTCCATTCTCCATGGAGAAAGCTTCGCTGCTTCATCCTTTTCTAATATTTTATTTCTCGTTAATGAATAATTACCATAAATACGATATCCTAAACCACCAATATTATCTGCAAACTCTGTAGTTATTTCTATACCTTTATTTTGCATTCTCCCTATATTTGCATATGGATTATTCATATATCCAGTAATTGCAGGCAATGAAGTTCTAAGTACCAATATATCAGATCTCTTTTCGTGAAATAAATCTACATCAATAGACACTCTACTATCAAGCATTTTCATCTCAAATCCAATATTGCTTTTTAATCCTTTTTCCCATGTTAAGTTAGATACTCCAATCATATCCTCCCCAACACCTGGAGCAGTAGAGCTGCTTTCGCCAAAGTTATAATCACCGAGACCACCAGAGTATGTATCTAAGTATCCAAATCTACGTCCCCCAGCTAATTGTTCAGCGCCAACAAGTCCTAAAGATCCTCTAAGTTTTAGAACATTTATCACTTTAGGGTTCCAAAACTTTTCATTGGATATCATATACCCTAATGCTCCAGCAGGAAAATATCCAAATCTGTTTGCCTTTGGAAAGTTTTCGGATCCATTATACCCCATATTAAACTCACCAAAATATGTATCTCTATATGCATAGGTCGATCGCACAGCGACACCTTGTTTTCTATATGGTAAAGCTAAGGTGGAAGATCCTGCGGATGCATTTATATAGTCACGTTGATAATACATTAGCATTGCACCTAATCTATGTTTTTGCTTGAATAGTTTTTCGTATAATAATTGAGATTTAAACTCTATTGCTCTTGTATTTGATAAGTCTTTTGAAAAACTTAATGACTCAGATCCCTTATTTATTTCTTTGATAATCATTTCATCAGATCCCTCCTCTATTGATGCACTATATGTTGCAGATGTTTTTCGCCTCTGTAGGTTTGACACATTTACAGCATCAAATGAAAAGTTTCCAATAAACTTAAGACCTGGAAGTAAAAAGTTTAAATCTTGGTTTAATACAATTTGCGACATTATAGAACTAGAGAAGCGAGTTCTATATCCTCTTCCCATTAGAGCTTCTACAGGATTTGATTCTCCTATTTGTGGAGGTGCACCAAATCCCCAAATTATATTTCCAGATGAGTCAGTTCCTATAGGTAGTCTGACTGCATTAGATATTGGTGTAGCTCTGTTGGCATGATAGAAAACGGCTTGAGCAGCAGTTCTACCAGCTCCTCCCTCACCATAGTTTGACATAGGCGAATGGGTATCAGATAATATTGCTCCTATTTCAAGATTTAATATTGTAGTTTTTGTTAAGTTTACATCAATATTAGACCTAAAGTTATATCTTTTTAAATTAATATTAGTGCTATAATCTGTGTCTGGATTATCCTTCAAGTTTCCATCTTCTCCATAATATGATGCATTAATAAAATATCTCGCTACAGAACCTCCACCATTAATGCTTATATTTGCATTAGTATTATATGAGTTCTTGTTAAATACTTCATCAAACCAGTTTACATTAGGGTATATATATGGATTAACTTTATTTTCCATATTTTCAATCCAAATATCATCATACGTTATAAATCCCTGAGCCTCATTGTATAACCGTGCATAGTTTGCAGCATCCAAATATTCAGGTAATCTTGTGAATTGAGATATTCCACTTTCTAGTTTAACACTAATACTGGGCTTAATTTGTGCTGTTCCTTTTCTTGTGCTTATTAGAACCACGCCATTCGCAGCTCTAACTCCATAAACAGCTGTTGCTGATGCATCTTTTAAAATAGAAAATGACTCTATCTCCTCGGTAACTACATCATCCATTGATCGCTCAACTCCATCTACGAGTATTAATGGACTCTTACTACTACCAAATGTAGATATCCCACGAATCCAGAAGCTTGCAGCATCACTTCCTGGCTCACCAGATCTTTGTACTATTGTTGCACCTGCTAAGCGCCCAGACATTGATGCTGTTAGTGATCGTGAAGGAGTATTAATTTCGTTTACATTAACAGAAGATATAGAGCCAATTACACTCGCTTTTCTTTGTTGACCCATACCCACTACTACTACTTCATCAAGTTCTTTTATATCCTCATTTAAAACTATTTCAAGAGATGTTTGATTGCTAATTGTAGTTTCATAACTTAAAAAACCTATGTATGAAAAAACGACCTTGTCACCTTTTGAGGCTTCTATTGAGAAATATCCTGCTAAATCAGAAACCACTCCTAAATCTCTGCTAATATTTTTAATAGTAACACCAATTAGAGGTTCCCCATCTTTGTCTAAAATACGGCCTTGAATTAACCCTGATTTATTTAATTGCTGAATATCGTTATTTGATATAAAGTCATTATTACCAGAAGCATACATTCTATCAAATCCTACTGATATTAGCAAGATTATAGCAAAACAAATAATTTTCTTGAGAGATAGGCTTTTCATACTCTCCCCCTCTCTTTGTCCTTTTTTAATTTTCATAATTACTTTTAGTTGAATGTTTCTATATTTTAAATTGATGATTTGTATTTACTATATATTGACACTTTATTTAAATGTATAGATTGAATTTAGTTCTACTTTTAGAGTATCGTTTTTATTGACTTTATTATGTATAATAACAATATATATATTAGGCAATACTCCATCTTAAGTTAATAATGAGAAGTAGAACTTTCAGCATGAAATTATTTCTTAAAACACGTACGCTTATACTCATTAGACAAAACGGTTTAGATAAATAACTTAAGATCTGATGTTAATGCAGTAGACTCATATTCTTTTTTGGCACTTAGTATGCACCCTGAATTTAATAGTGAAACTCCACCAATTACACCTATGCTTTTTTTAACAAATTGTCTCCTTGATACCATATTCTTCATTCTTAGTATTTATATGTAAATTACTGTTATGCAGACAGATAATCAAACTGCATTTAATAAATAAATGAGCCTATTAAAAAATAATTTATCAAGTTCATTATACAATTTGAAGTCTCGTATCTAAGCCAATATTCACCTATACAAAGAAAAACATATAAGTACACAAGTCCACCATAATTCACGCTCTTACAGCCTCAAAAAACGAAATATATCTAATATTTGTATTAATAATCAAAACAAGCATATATATGGGTATTCATAGTGCAGCTGCTTCTTATTGTTATTTACATTTCATCAAATCATCTAAATAGCAATCAATTAAACTTATACAAACATTATTTATACTGCCTTGAGTTGCAGCATATATCATACTCTTTTATTATATCACCATTCATGGCAGTTAATATTAAGGCTATATTATCTTCAAAAACACCTTTAATATTAAAAAAAACATACAACTAAACTATAACATCAAAACCCCTCAAAAATCCATTCATATGTTTTTTCAATTTGTTCAGTATATATTTGATGTTTACCTTCAGGTATAATAAATATATTTTTAGGAGCATTTATAACATTGTATGCAGAATAGAATGAAGTAGGTGGAGTTGTTTCATCATTAAATCCCCAAGAGTAAAATCCTTGTATAGTAATATTACGAGCAAAATTCACTACATCATAATATGGCAGCGTGCTCATGACATCTTCATTATTATACTTTTCAATGTTATCTTCATTAAAAAAATGAGGCCATCCTCCTGCCCTACCATACATATAACCAGTGTAGTCACACATTGCTGGACATAGGGCTACTAACATTTTAATTCGTGTATCTAGTGATGATGTGATAATTGATAATGCTCCCCCTTGACTAGAACCCCATGC
>JAAYFB010000065.1 GCA_012728465.1 Proteiniphilum sp.
CAATTCAAAACTAAGGACAACAATAAGCGTAAGCAAGTATATGATTTTTATCTGAGTCAAACTCATAATATTAACAATTGGGACTTGGTTGATTTGTCATGCTACTTTATTGTGGGTCAGTGGTTACTTGATAAAGATAGGGCTCCATTGTATCAACTTGCCGAAAGCACCAACTTGTGGGAACAGCGGATATCTATTGTGTCAACTATGGCTTTTGTAAGAAACTATGATTTTGCAGACACCTTAAAGCTTACGGAAAAGCTAATTAATCATGAGCACGACCTAATTCACAAGGCTTGCGGATGGCTACTCCGAGAAGTGGGCAAGCGTGACGAAGCGGTTTTGACCAACTTCTTGGATACTTACAGCAAGCAAATGCCACGAACAATGCTAAGATATTCTATTGAAAAGCTAACAAAAGAACAACGCACTCATTATATGATTAAATGAAAAATAATAAATACAATAACAATAATAACAACGATAAGTATGAGCATCCAAGTGTGCAAATGGGCACGTTGCCCAATGGTATGCGTATCATTCATATGCCATTTGCATCCGAAATATCTTATTGTGGAGTAGCCGTAAACACTGGCACACGTGATGAGTATGCAGATGAGCAAGGTATGGCTCACTTTGTGGAGCATCTACTATTTAAGGGAACTACAAAACGAAAGGCTCATCATATTAATAACAGAATGGAAAATGTGGGTGGCGAGCTTAACGCCTACACCACTAAGGAGGAGACATTTATATTCTCTACATTTCTTACAGAATACTTTGAAAGAGCTGTGGAATTGCTGGGTGATGTAGTTTGTAACTCCACCTTTCCTAATAATCAGATAGAGAAAGAGTGTGAAGTTATTTTGGATGAAATAAATAGTTATGAGGATTTCCCATCGGAGTTGATATATGATGATTTTGAAAATCAAGTGTATGCAAATAGCGATTTAGGGCATTATATTTTAGGCACTTCAGAAACAATATCATCATTTGATAACAAGAAGGTAAAGATTTTTTTTAAAAGACAATATCGCCCCCATAACATGGTGTTTTTTTCATTTGGCAAAACTCCTTTTGCTAAAGTCATGAAGTTGTGCGAAAAATACTTTCAGTTTGACAATGACTTGTCCGAACCTGTAAAAGAGCGAATCGTACCTATTCACAATAAATCAACAATACAGATACTTGACAAAGATACTTCACAAGCACATGTGATGCTTGGGCAATACTCTTCTGACATGTTTAATGATGATAGATTCGCCTTGTATTTACTAAATAATATATTAGGAGGAGGCAATGCAAGTAGTAGGCTCAATAATTCACTTCGTGAGAAGAATGGTTTGGTATATAATGTAGAGTCTATTGTAAGCACTTATACCGATACTGGATTGTTCTCCGTATATTTTGCTAGTGATAAAAAACATATAGAAAGATGCCTAAAGCTAATAAATAAAGAGATGCAATTATTGTGTGAAAAACCTTTGACTGCATCTCAACTAGCAATAGCCAAGCGTATGTATAAAGGGCATATGGGAATTGCTTCGCAAAACAATGAGTCAGTAGTGTTAAGAATGGGCAAGAGCTTTTTACATTACAACGACTATTTATCTCTTAGTGAAATGTTCAATAAGATTGATATGATAGAGGCAACAGACTTGCAGGATATTGCCAATAGGTTATTTAATAATGGCGAGTTTATGCAGTTGAGGTATGTTTGATTATATGAATTTGTGTATAATATCCCCACTTTTGCTAATTAATTAATTCGGTAAGTGTGTAGATAATAATATCTGTTACTTTTGCTGATGTACTATTCAACGCTATACATCTATTTAGTAGGTAGCGAACAATAAATAATATTGAGTTGTTTAATAATGGTACACAAAAAGAATAATATTAAAACAAACGTACAAACACTTCAATTTATTAATTATGAAGAATTTAAAACTAACATTAATCGTTGCAATGCTTACAGTTGTTTCTGTAGTAAGTGCACAAGTAGATCTTGGTGTAAAAGGTGGCATTAATATGTCTAACTTTGGAGGCTTGGATAATAACAAAGCGAAAATAGGATTTAATATCGGTGTTTCGCTAGATTATGACTTTGCGCCAAACATGGGTATTCAATCAGGACTTTTTGCAACCACAAAAGGTTATAAGTACAAAGGTAATTCATTGGAGTATTCTGATAATCTTGTTTATCTACAATTGCCAGTTCATTTTGCTTACAAAATTGATGTAACTCCAGGTACACGTGTATTTTTGCATGCTGGTCCTTACGCAGCTTACGGAGTAGGCGGAAGTAGGTCTCTAAAAGTAGGAGAATTTGAAGGAAGTAGTAAAAAAGTATTTGGTGACGGAGCTGGTCAGTACAAAGCTTTTGATGCTGGCTTAGGTATTGGTGCCGGTGTTGAACTTGGTCGCTTGTTCTTTGATCTTGGTTGGGACTTCGGTCTTGTGAATATTGCCCAACAGGGTGGTGATGTTAAAAACCAAAATGCTTACTTATCAGTAGGATATAAGTTCTAAGAACATTAAAATATAAAATAAAACTGCCTCAGTCAACTAATAGTACTGAGGCAGTTTTTTATTGTACTTATCGTACACAGTACCTTTATTCTAAGTA
>JAAYFB010000012.1 GCA_012728465.1 Proteiniphilum sp.
ATACATATCATGAAGAGGGGTTTCTGCTTGATCAACTAGTATAATCTTGAAAGGGTTAAAAGTGGCTACCTGCCTAACTATCTCACTACCTATCGAGCCCGCAGCTCCTGTTATTAAGACTCTCTTCCCCTCAATATGTCCAGCTATCTCACGCATATTAACATTTATGGGACTTCGTGGTAAAAGAACCTCAATTTGAACATCTTTCAAATTTTGGGAGGTAGTCAATCCACCATCCCATTCGCTCAATGGAGAAGACACTAGTAAAGATATATGATGATCTACCAGTGATTCTAAAAATGCTGGTGTACCTTCTAATTTCATCTTATGGGTTGAGACTATTACCTTCTCAATATTTTTGTCTCTAAGGGCATCATACATATTCTCTCCTTTGCCATACACATTTACCCCCAAGAGCTTTTTGCCAATCATGTTTTCATCATCAGTAATGAAGCCCATTAATTCAAAGTGTGAGACTTTATCTGCTCTTATTGCTTTTGCCAAGGCTACTCCACCCTCTTTTGTACCATAAATCATTGTACGCACTGCTCGTTTTGGCTTTATGATTGTGGCATCATATATCTCTTTCACAACCACCCTAGACAACGACATCAACATGGTATTGAGAACATATGAACCAAAAAATACAGTATAAGACAGGTAGCTTATAAAGCCTAATTCTCTTCCTGATATAAGAATTAGCAATGAAACTAAATATCCTATGGACAGTGCACCCACAACTCGTGTGATATCAGAGAATGCAGAGAATCGTAATACACCCCAAAAAGTTTTGAACAAATAAAAAGTTCCCCAGTTTACTATAACTACAGTAGAAACTATTATAAAAGTGCTCGTAGTTAGTTTGTCAGCCATGCCAGACAATCCATAATGAAAAAAGCTAGCAACTAAAAATGACAACATTATGAGTAATGTGTCATAAACAAACACAAAAAAACGAGGTGATACTCGCCTATTAAAGAAATTCTTTACATATTCAGCCATATGAAAAAGGTTTTTGTTTTATCACAATTAGTATTATACAATTATAAGCTTTAGAAAGGTGATTCTTTTTCAATTATCCCACTTTCTGAAACCACCATATCCATTTTGATATCTCTTTCATCTGTGGGTACTTCATCTATCAATTGAAAGTCAAAACAAATTGCAACTTTGGGTGCATTTATTTTTGGTAGCAGTCCATCATAATATCCCATTCCTCTTCCCATTCTATTTAAAGAACGATCAAAGGCAATGCCAGGCACTACCACTAGGTCTATGTCATCATTGCCAAGGTATATGTTACCAACTGGCTCTTTAATTCCATATTTTGATACACCTAGGGACTCTTCGGATATGTACTCTTTCAAAACAAGACCTGCTTTTGTTACTACTGGCAAAATAATTTTCTTTGACACATGAGCATTTGATATCAATCCCTTAGTGTTGACCTCATCAGGCATGCTATAATAAAGAAGTACGACATTGGCTTTTTTATATACATCCAACTCCATAAGGTTTTTTATAATGGAGTAAGACATTTCTTCAAGCTGCTCTTTAGAGTATTTGCTCTTACGTTCAGCAATATCTTTTCTTATATTTTTTTTCCTTTCAACCATTAGTTATCAATTATGCTGTTTTTCATTTTGTATTAGGATCATTAATAAATCAGGTTATTGTTCAGTATCCATATTACTCTTAACATTATACATCTCCCCTTTTACAGATTGAGGAGAAGCCAAACCATTTTCCAATAACTCAACAGCTTTTTGAAATAAAATATCCCCTTGCATATATACTGGATAGAAACCTTCTTCGCTAAAAAAGTTACTTACAACATATGATACCAGTTGCTCCTCAAATAACTTCTTTGACTCCTCAATGTAGTATGGTCTTGGGCGAATACCATTATTATCTGCATAGCTGACAAGGTTCAACAATAGCGGCTGCATCTGCAAATGTTTTGCCAAATCTGTATAATTACTAAATTCCTTTAGCTTATCTCTATACATATCTGAATACACCATTGCATATTCTTGTATGTAGTTTCTATTAGCCAAACTGCTATAGTACGAGTTCAACCCAACTGTGTCACGAGCCATAAATATGTCAGGCATTATTCCATCACCTCCATATACAGTTCTATTTCCAATTGTTTTGAAAGACTCCAATCCAGACAATGAATCAACATCTGCATAATTGCCTTTCATATATCTGTTTATTGCCTCCATCTCATATTCATCGTTCTTCCCTTTTTCATATTTCCGTTGGATGGATCTGCCTGATGGAGTGTAGTATCTAGCCACAGTTAGCCGCACAGCCGAACCATCGGGGAATAACCTTTGACTTTGAACTAAACCTTTACCAAAAGATCTGCGACCAATAACTAATCCACGATCATGGTCTTGAATGGCACCAGCAAATATTTCACTAGCTGAAGCACTCATCTCATCAATCAAAACAACTATATCATCATTTTTACATGTTCCCGAACCATTTGCATAGTTATCCTCTCGAGGGAAGTTACGGCCTTCGGCATACACAATAAGATCACCTTTATCAAGAAATTCATTCAGCATAGAGATAACAACTTCTAGAGATCCACCACTATTACCTCTTAAATCCACAATGAAAGACTTTGCTCCACTGCTCTTTAATTTTGAAAGTGCAGATATAAACTCATTGAAAGTATTAAATCCAAAAGTCCCTACTTTTATATATCCGATATCTTCGGTTTGCATAAACGATGCTTGCACACTATTCATTGGTATATCACCACGGGTTACCACTATATCCACTAAGTCGGACATGCCATTTCGTTTGATACCCAACTTTACTTCGGTTCCTTTTTCGCCTTTCAGTTTTTTTTGTATTTCTGTATTGCCAATCTTTATATTTGCAACAGAACTATCGTTCACCTTAACTATTCTATCCCACTGCATAATACCCGCAGCTTCTGAAGGTCCACCTGGAACAATTCCTGTTACCACAATAGTGTCCTTGAGCACATAAAAACTAACACCTATGCCAGAGAAATGTCCCTCCATCTCTTCACTTACACGCTTCATCTCTTTAGCTGAGATGTAAGAAGAGTGAGGATCTAGCTCCTGAAGAATCTTGGGCAAAGCATCCTCCACCACATCTCGCATATCAATGGTATCAACATACGATTTGTTGATATAACCCAGAACGGCATCAAGTTTGCCAACTCTACCAGACACACCAGCTGTACCACCCATAGAGTATTTATTGCCAATGAAAATACCAAGAGCAATACTAACACCAACTATAAGTGGAAACCAAACCTTATTCTTCTTTTCGGAACTCATCTATCTACAGTATAATATATATTGTTTATTCAATGTTAATTTCAACAAGCTCTATGTCAACTTGCTTTAGCAAGTCCACACCATCACTCAGACGATAAGAATCGGCATAAACAACTCGCCTAATTCCTGCCTGAATAATAAGCTTGGCGCACTCTATACATGGCGAAGATGTAACATAAAGAGTGGCATCTTCACTACTATTATTGGAGCGTGCCACCTTCGTTATTGCATTAGCTTCGGCATGAAGTACGTATGGCTTTGTAATATCATGTTCGTCCTCACAAACATTCTCAAATCCTGATGGAGTGCCATTATATCCATCAGAAATAATCATCTTATCTTTTACCAAGAGTGCACCCACTTTACGTCGCTTGCAATATGAGTTTTCGGCCCAAATGAATGCCATGCGCATATAACGCTTGTCTAGCTGCTCTTGTTTTGTATCCACACTACTCATAATACATTACAATGCTTTAAAACTCATATCCAGACTAATAACCGAATGAGTAAGTGCTCCAACCGAGATATAATCAACTCCACATTCGGCATAGCTACGAATTGTATCAAATGTAATACCACCTGACGACTCTAACTCTACACGCTTATTTACTATCTTAACAGCTTGGGCTGTTTGTTCGGGTGTAAAATTATCTAGCATTATTCTATCTACATCACCTATCGATAATACTTGATCAAGCTCATCAAAGTTTCTAACCTCTATCTCTATTTTGAGATTCTTATTATTCTCTTTCAGGTATTTTTTCGCACCTTGTATAGCATTTTCGATGCCGCCAGCAAAGTCAACATGATTATCTTTTAGCAATATCATGTCAAAAAGACCTATACGATGATTTTCACCACCACCAATCTTCACGGCTTGTTTTTCAAGCATTCTCATCCCTGGCGTTGTTTTTCTAGTATCAAGCACTTTCGTGTCAGTATCTTTAAGTAGAGCTACATATTTACTGGTAGTAGTAGCAATACCACTCATCCGCTGCATTACATTTAGCATAAGCCTCTCTGTTTGTAGCAATGATCTTACCTTGCCTGACACAACAAATACTATATCTCCTGGCTTTACATGAGAGCCATCTTCAATCATAGTTTCAACTACAAGCTCGTCATCGAAGTATTTAAAAATTTGTTTTGCTACATCAACCCCAGCAACTATTCCCTCCTCTTTTATCAACAATTGTGATTTGCCAATTGCCTCTTCGGGAATGCTGCAAAGCGTGGTATGATCTCCATCACCTATATCTTCTGCAAATGCCAGCTCTATAAGTCGTGCTGTCAACTCATCATTTATCTTCATCTATACTTTAATATTTTATATCATCCTATTTTTTCGTATTGCTATCATTGTTTTAACTCACCGCTCATCCTCAAAGCTCGTTAAACACAAAAGCCAAACTATACTTATTGAATTAAGCAAGATTTTATGTTAGACACATAGTGGTTTTTTAAAACTTACAGCAAAAATTACTTTATGCCATGTCCTATAATAACAGTACATATTACAAGAACACAAAAATATGAAAATAATAGATTACATTTGCATTATAGTATATAATTTAATGTAAAACAGCACTAATATATAAATATGAAAGTGGTATTAATGTCAGTAGGAAAGACTGATGACACAATATTTGGTCAAATAATTGATAACTATAAGAATAGACTTAAACACTATATTCCTTTTGAAACTGAATATATCCCTGACATCAAAAAAGGTAAAAATATTTCAGAAAAAGAACACAAAACATTGGAAGGAAAAAATATTTTAAACAGACTACAAGATAGTGACCACCTAGTGTTGTTGGACGACAAAGGTAGAGAATTTACATCAATGAAATTCTCTCAATATATTGAGAAAAAGACCCACTCAGTTTCAAAAAGAATAGTATTCTTAATTGGAGGTCCTTATGGATTTTCGGAGGAAATTTACTCAAGAGCAAACGAAAAGATATCATTATCTAAAATGACATACACACATCAGATGGTTCGAATGATTTTTGTGGAACAGCTATATAGAGCCATGACCATATTGAACAATGAGCCATATCATCACGAATAAAATAACTTAAACAAATTATGAAAAAGATATTATTCACCCTTATCCATATTTTTATTGTATCATACGCATACACTCAAAGCTTTGAAGGGAAATGGAGTGGCAATCTAAACATCATGGGACAAGAACTTCCCATTGTGTTCAATATATCAAATGATAATAATAGTGGATATATTACCAAGATGGATAGTCCTGCACAAAACGCCTTTGGAATTGCAACTGACAGAACAACTGCTAAGAATAATAAAATTGAGATTTTAATCAACAATATTGGAGCATTCTTTCAGGGCACATTGTCGTCAGACTCAATAGTTGGCACATTTAATCAAAATGGGATACCATTTCCTTTAACACTCAAACATGGAGAACTCCAAAATAGACTTAGACCACAAACCCCAACTACACCTTTCAACTATGAGATAGAGGAAATTACATTCACAAACAATAAATCTACTGCTACACTTTCGGGCACAATCACTAAACCCAAAGGAAATGGAAAGTTTCCAGCCGTAGTGCTTGTAGCAGGTAGTGGACCTAATGACAGAGATGAAACTATCTTCGAGCACAAACCATTTTGGGTAATTGCCGATCATCTTACTCGCAATGGTTTTATGGTGCTGAGATATGACAAACGTGGTGTAGCCAAATCTACAGGTAGCTATGCCAATGCTACTACCTTAGACTTCGCAGAAGATGTAAGCCAAGCAATAGAATATCTTAAATCAAGAAGCGATGTTGACAAATCAGCAATAGGAATAATTGGACATAGTGAAGGAGGAGTTATTGCCCCAATGGTAGCATCTGAGTGTGGCGATGTAAGCTTCATTATTTTGATGGCAGGAATGGGAACAAAGGGCATTGAACTTATTTTAGAACAAAATGAAATAGCAATGAAAAACCTTAATGAAGACCCAAAGGTCACTGCCTACATTATGGAAAAGAATAAGCAATTGGTCTCAATGCTTTCATCTTGGACAGGTAGCAATGATGACAATGAGGCTCTAAACCTAATGCTCGATGATATTTGGAATAATACCCCATTATCTGCCAAACAAGGAGTAAGCAAAAAGCAGTTCATTGATAGTAACAAAAGCGTTCTTCTCTCACCATGGTATAGATATTTTCTGAACATTGACCCAAGAAAATATCTAGAAAAGACAAAATGTGCTGTATTAGCTATAAATGGTGACAAAGACACACAAGTGTTGGCTGAAAAGAATCTAAGCATTATTGAGGCCTCACTATTAAAAGGAGGAAACAATAAATTCAAAATAAAGACGTACCCAAATCTTAATCATCTATTTCAGAAATGTGAAACTGGGTATGTTGATGAGTATATTAAGATAGAAGAGACAATTGACACTCAAGTATTGACAGATATTACCAACTGGATTCTAAATCAAGTCTCACTTAATCAATAACCTCTACCTCGTGTTCAAAACGAATAACATTACCACCACTACTTACACCTTCTCCAACAAGAAGATAATTAGTGGGTAAGTCTGCTGCATAAAACTCTATGCTTGCACGTCCTTCATCATCGAAAACGACATTGGGCTTCCAATAAATAGTGGTTCGTAAATCGGGAATGCCATTATCTTTTTGCTCAGGAGTTTCGTAAGCGGGGGAGTAAAACTCTGCAGCTTGTTGGTATCCCAAAGGTATTATATGATTAATATTGATAGGTGTTCGTGCCTTAGGTTTAAATCCAATCTTAGTGGTAATCACTATTGCACCATCTGTATTTGGGAAATAGCCAGGCATCATCGAATTATCTCTAACTACAAATAGAGACTCGATCGATGAAACATCTATATCATCAAGGCGATCTGAGAAATCATCAAAATACATATTATCTATTACAAACAATACGGGTCTGTCCGAGCGAGTGGTGGTTACCATATCGGGGCGCACGATTATTCCTGGTTGGGAGTATAATAGAGTCCTAAAACTACTTACATTCATTTTCTCAATATCATCAGCAGTGCGAACACCAGTTGCCGAAAGTGGAGTGTAGAATGTTGATTCCTTATATTTCTCTTTACTTTCAGCAGTTACAGTGAAATCTTCTAGCAAGATGGTGCGAATACCAAACTGTCGTGTATAATCTTCATTAGCCTTTTGCAAATACAAATCCAAATCCTCGTCATGTCTGTTCACAACAACAGGCTTCTCGGACAATGAGGCACCCGAAGTTTCTGGGAATGTCTCCTTATCTAGGTTTATGACATTACTTTTACCCCCTCTTTTGCTTAACGATTGCACCAATATGGATGTTCCTGCAGGATATTCCACATCAAACTCAAAACGTCCCTTCTCATCAGCTTCGGTGGCAACAGTGCTCAACAATGAGTCAATGGTAGCCATTAGGCTAATGTTTCCACCTTTCAATCCAGAAAAAAGTCCATCCGCTTTCCCTTTTATCTTTTGCGCCAATTCGGGCTCAAACTCTGTTGGAGTCTCAATTTCACCTTTCAATACTTTGGGCAAGTCATACCTTCGCCAACCCTGAGTCATAAGGAGTGCATCAATAGCATGCTTATCTATTTTATTATCGATGAAATAGGAAGCAGGCGATTCGATGTGCCCACGCAATTCTGACGAAAGCAACAGGTAGGATACAATATTATTAGTACTATCTTGCATTACAGTCTGTTTGTCAATAACAGATATAGCAATACTCCCCGACGTCAAACCCTCTTCAACATTATCCAATTGCATTGTTATTGGGATATGTTCGCGGCGTTTATACTCCCCCTTACTGCTAGTGACATCAACTTTTACTAAATTGTCATTGGGCATATTAAACACAAGTCGCTCACTAACAATATCTTTTTTTACATTCAATATCATCACGTTGATTATTCCCATTGGCATATTGTCAGCGGGAAAAGTATAAGTCCCTACCCCCTTTGTAATAGGCTTATGATAAATTGCTCGGCCTTTATGGTGAATCAGTAGAGACAAGTCATCACCAACAGTCTCATTCAATCCATTAACACCTACTAACATTCGTCCACCCACCATTCGAGTAGTTACCACAATTGCATTATCATTCAACTCGGGCAAATCAATTCGCCTCACATCACCCGATTGATTAGAAACCTCAGCATAATACTTATCTCCCAAGACTGGCATAAAGTTAAAGAACCCCATGCCATGTTTCTTGGAGCTAAAATCAGTTACTTTCTCGTCTTGCGAATTGAATACTGTGCCTGTAACATCCACCCCCCAACCGTCAGAATGCAGTGCTTTGAAAGCAACTTGATTAACCACACTTGGTATTAAGTATCCACCTTCTGGAAAAAAAGCGACGTCAAACTGTGATCGGTCTGATGGAATGGTATAAAATCGGCTATACTTTCGTTTATTGTGCATAATGCTTAAGAGCATCGTCCTATTACTTATCTTTTCATCGAGCTTTACACTCCAATTGTAATTATTGTTGGCTTGGGCTTTTAACTGTTTGGACTCTTTATGCGCCAGCTGACACGACACAATCTCGGGTTTAATGGTATCGTTAGTCTGTCTATCAACAAATTTGATATTTGCATTTATATTATTTTTATTTACTTCAAAATCGACTAATGTTTCCACCTCAAGCGAGAAGGGATCGTAAACCTCAATATTCTTCTTAGCATAAAGTTCTTCACTAGCATTTCGCATATATTGAGTGTATGCACGCATGGTGTACGAACCTTCAGACAAATCATCGTGCAAATCAATATAGCCACTATATGTACCTGTGCTATCTGGGCGCACTTTTATTCTTTCCACCAAATTGTCGAAAGGATTAAACAGCTCTACATACACGTATCTACTCAAAAACATTGCTTGGTGAGATAATGCATCTTGCAAATGAGCTCTAAACCATATTCTCTCGCCAGATAGATATCCCCCTTTGTCAGTCTGTATATAAATTTTCTCTTGAGGAAATGCCAGTAGTTGTTCTGCCAAACTTTGGTCAACTTCATTTACTATAGAGTCCATCGGCAAATCTTGGGAGTGAGACTTTGCCACAAATAGAAGTATGGATAGAAATATAAAAAATGCTGTACGATTCATGAGGTCATTTTAAAAATTAGGTTATACTACTAAAGCATATATATCTTACAAATATAACGAATTTTACTAAGAGGATATACTTTCACAGCATAATTAAGACTATCGGGCAATTAGTATAGACGAATTCATCGTTTATATTAACAAACTCACTCAACCCAGTTTTAAATATCAAGACCTGTCATATAAAAAACATTGAATATTTTAATTAGCAACAAGATGAAACAAGTTTCATTAGCACCATTAGGCATATATATCAAATATAATAATTATTTTTGTTGTCAAAGATTCAATACAAATGGCAACAAAAAAACAAATATTCAAAGTTCTCTGGATAATAATTGGAGTTATTGTAGCTGCTGCGTTAGCGTGCATTATAATATTCCCTGGAATAAAAGGTTTATTCTTAGCAGCTAGTGGTGTTTTTTTAATATTGAATATATTTATCTCAATGTTTTTTATCCAAAACAACTATAGAGATAAGGAATAACTTTCGATAATAATAAAGCCACGACTAAAAATCGTGGCTTTATTATTACTGGTAAATTCTCATTTCATTTAATGCTCTCTGATACCTTGCCGCATTGCGAGAATGCTCGGCGTGAGTTACTGCAAAATTGTGTCGCCCCGAAAGGTCATCCTTTGCGCACATAAATAAATAATTGTGACTCGTAGGAGATAACGTGGCATCTATTGCAGCTACTGAAGGAACTCTTATAGGTCCTGGTGGCAATCCATCTACTTTGTAAGTATTGTATGGAGATTCCACTTCGAGATGACGAAATAGTATTCTCCTCAACCCAAAATCACCAATTGCAAACTTAACAGTTGGGTCGGCCTCTAATCTCATTCCACGCTTCAATCTATTTAAATATAACCCAGCCACTATGGGATATTCATCTGCGAAAGTTGCCTCCTCTTCCATTATTGATGCCAACACAGACACTTGCAATGGGGACAAACCGATGGCTTCTGCTTTCTTTTGCCTACTTTCATTCCAAAAGTTTTTATACTCTCTATTCATTCTGCTTAGTAACGTTTCTACATCAGTATCCCAAAACACTTGATAAGTGTTGGGAATAAACATAGACACAAAGTTACTTTCATCAAATCCTAATCCTTTTGCTATAGACGAATCATTTAAAGCATTTAATAATGTGATGCTATCCATCATAAGCTGCTGAGATATGCGTCCTGCTATATTTTCTTTAGTACGCATATTATTGAAAGTAAGATTTACGGCCGTTTGGTTTCCCGAGCGTAGCATTCTTATAACATCCACCATAGTCATGCCACTCTTTAGCTCATACCTGCCCGATTTCACATATTCGGAATACCGCATCCTTTCAGCAATTAGTCTAAAGACCTTTTCTGAAGGAAGATTTTTTTCCTTTACCCTATTAATTACATCCTCATACGTATCACCCTTGTCGATATAAATATAAGATGTCTCTTTGAGCTCGAATGGTTTAAAAATTATATTTCTGAGCACTATCACCCCAGCTCCTGCCGACATCAACAATACTAGTAGTATTGTAATGATAGTCCACTTTTTTCTTTTTTTCTTTTTTTCTTCCATAAACAGATTCATTTATCATAAAGAGGAAACAAAAGTAAGAATATTTGAATAGATTTCCCCCCTTTTGTTTGACAAGTTAAAAATGTTCTGTATATTTGCATCCGATTTGGGAAGCGAACCAAATAAGGAAGCTTGGGTGAGTGGCTGAAACCACCAGTTTGCTAAACTGACGTACGGGTAACTGTACCGCGAGTTCGAATCTCGCAGCTTCCGCTTTAAAGCATTCAGTAAGTACTCTCTAGAAGAGTCTGAAAGATGCAAGCAGAAAACAAAGTGCTGTAATTCTCAATGAGTTACGGCACTTTTTCTTTATATAGACTACCATTATAGAGTACCATCATAGCACTCATAATATCCCAAAAGACTCTCCTCTGGATACAATTTGGCTACAATTACAAACATGAAAATAAAAATGTAGCCAAGAGCACTAACAGAGGCTGTATAGATGACTACTAAACTGTTGTTTTTCAAATAATTATATCGAACTTTGCACGCTGTCTACAGAAAAAAGAATGGCCAATGTTTATGCTTTTTATAACTAAGAGGCACCATTGAATTGAATTCTTTATAATCTGTCTTCATGTGCAACAAAACAACATTAAAATGAAAACAATTTTTAATTCATCCTTCTACTTAAGAAGTAATTACAAAAACAAAAAGGGATTGACTCCAGTAATGATTAGAATTAGCCTAAACAGTGAACGTTTAGTTTTAGGATCGGCAGGAATAAGTATTGATATTGATAAATGGGATTACGAAAAACAATGCTTAAAAGGAAACACTACTGCAAGCCTTCAAATCAATCAGCAGTTAGAAAATATAAAATCTGACATAAGATGTATATTTCGCAGATATGAATTATCCGACAACCTTAGTCTTGAATTAATTAAATCTGACTATTTAGGTAAAAGAGAGGATATGGGTACTATTATTGAACTATTCGAGAAATACAACGGTGATTTAAAAAGTCAGATAGGCATTACTAAGTCTGCAGCAACTCATCAGAAGTATGAAAATTGTAAAAGACATTTTACAAGTTTTATTAAGTCCAAATACAAAAGAAGTGATCTGAAATTAAGTGAAGTGACACCTATCATAGTTCACGATTTTCAAATATATTTAATTACTGAAGGAAATTGTGCAACTAACACTGCAGCCAAAATTTTACAATTCATGAAAACTGTAATTATATTTGCCCGCAAAAGTGGTTTAATATCTCACGATCCTTTCATGGGAGTGACCTTCCATAAAGAACCAGTAGATAGAGGATTCTTGACCGATAAAGAAATAAAGACTATTATAAAAAAGGAAATAGAAATACCTCGCTTGGATCTAGTGAGTGATATTTTTATATTTTCTTGCTTTACAGGTCTTGCTTATATTGATGTCAAGAACTTGACAGAAGAGAATATTGTTGAGATGGATGGCAGAGAGTGGATTATGACAAGAAGGCAAAAAACAAAAGTTGCAACTAATATTATCCTACTTGATATACCCAAAATGATTATTGTCAAATATGAATCTACTAGAAAAGATGGCAAACTACTTCCCATACTTTCAAATCAAAAGATGAACTCTTATTTGAAACAAATTTCAAACTTCAAAATAAATAGATTGCGGAATTGAGGTAATCTAAAACCATCTCACGCAACAATAATCGGATGAAAAAACAAAGTGAATGACGGTTTTGTAAAACGACTTTGATGAGTAAAATTATTTTCAACCCTATTTGGCGCTCTCTGTGGATGATTTAAAAAAGTGAATGATGG
>JAAYFB010000389.1 GCA_012728465.1 Proteiniphilum sp.
CAAAATATGTGGAGGGAATTCCCAACCTAACATAAGTGCTTTCATATCATTGTGTCGTTTTAATTTCTAATATTATCCAAACGAGTCGATAAGCCTTTTAGCTCTCAGTACTTCGGCCACGCTCATAGCAAACGAAAAGCCCCCATGAGCATAAAAGGGCGAACTAGAATCGTATAACTCCGAGAGGGTTCCTATACAGTCGTTTTGCATTTGATTTTCAATTTCAATCATAACTCTATCTGCAAGAGACAAGCCACTTCTTCCATATACCTTTAAGTATGCTTCAATATATGCGCCTAAAAGCCATGGAAAAGAACATCCATTAAAGTAGGCATGTTTTTTTTCTTCAACAGTTCCGAAGTATCTTGGTTCATAATGTCCAGCCTTAGGGCTAAGAGATCTGATGCCAGATGTGGTGAGCAACTCTTTTGTTACATAATCTATGGCTCCTTTTCTTTGACGTCTATTTAATGGAGAATAATCTGTAGATAGGGCAAATAACATGTTAGGACGTACATCCAAATCTGCATATGCTCCATCAACATAATCATATAAATATCCTGCATCATTTAGAAATGTGTCCACAAATGATGGTTGTGCCAATTGTGCAATACTATCTAGCTTTGATGCTTGTTCTATATCTCCAATCTCGTTAGCTGCTTCTTCTGCAAATTTGATAGCATTATACCATAGTCCATTGAGTTCTACCAACATGCCACTACGCTTTATTATAGGTATTGTCGAATTGTCACTAGTTGCATTCATCCAGCTTACAGGGACTTTATGCCCAAATGTGTGTAGCAGCCCCGTATCGCTATCCATTACCAAATTGGGATGCTGATTTTCAGATATAAAGTTCACAATGGATTGTAATAAGTTGGCATATTTACTTATGAAAACCCCTTTGTTTACTTTCCAATATTGTTGTAGAGACCATGTTACCCAAAGTAACACATCAGGAACTTCAATCTCTTTTATTACATTCTTGCTCGGTTTCCCCTCCATAAAATCTGTGATATGAGGGATGGAGCTATCCATTATTTTAACAAAGTCTTCTGTTCTATTTACTGAAATAGTGCATCCTGGTAGAGATACAAATTGATCACGAGCTCTTACTTTAAACCATGGATATCCTGCCAATAAATATGTCTCGTTGTTGTTTGGTTTGTAGTGAAACTGATGGCTTGAGTTTTTTAAACAATTATAAAAACTAGAGCGTGGTGTGCGAGACTTAATCTCTTCGTCAAATTCATTGGCAAGTGTGTTAGTGTCAACCATTATGTCGGATGCAGAAAATATAATCTCTTCACCCTTTTCAATTGGCATCTCAAAATATCCTGGAACGTACAAATCCTCTTTGTAAGTATCTCCATTTTGCATATCCTGAATGTACTCAACACCATTATTCCAGTATGGGTGATACACAAACTCAGGCTTTTTATTAAACTGCATAAAAAACTCTGGATACCCATAATACATACAAGTACTAATTCCATTTTCAACTTCACGGTACGAGCGATCTACTTGGTCATTCTCTTTTGTTAATTGAGAGATATTGCGGAAAGCCATATATGGTTTGAAGCGAATGGAAGTGGGAGAGTGTGCGTTCAATAATGTATATCTTATCATTAACCTATTCTCTTTAGAGGAGAATAAAACCTCTTTAGATAGAATTACACCGCCTACTCTGTAAATTGTTTTTGGTACACCGTCAGTATTAAACTCACGAATATATTTATGCCCTTTAGGGCTATAATTGTCTCCATTATATTTGTGTATTCCCAAATTAAACTCAGCTCCGTGCTGAATTACTGTCTCGTCGATAGATGATAAAATTAAATGATTGTCGTCATCTAAGAAAGGAACAGGCATAACTAATAACCCCTGATACTTGGAAGTATTGCAACCAGAAATAGATGTGTTTTGATAAGCACCCTTCCTGTTGGTTCTAAGTACGTTGCGATACAAAGAGTATTCAAGATTTATCATCAGGTCTTTATCGAATTTTAAATAACTCATAGTTAAAGTAGGAATTAGAAAGATTTTACTTTACTTTTATGGTATAAAGATAAAGGATAATAATTGAATTATCAAAGTATAATCTTTTTTTTTGTTTATTGTTTGGTGATATCTAAAAAAATACTTGTATAATTAAAGTTTAAAAATTAGTTATTAATGGATAAAGAATATATTTATAAAAGAAACTCAATAATAAAAAAGAGAATAAAGTTGTCTGTCATTCCCTCTGTGATACTTGTGTTTTTTATTTGGATAATGTTTGTGATTGATTATTTGCAGGTAGTGCCATTTAATTTTTCTAGATTGGGTATTTATCCATTGAGAGTGGAAGGTTTGATAGGAATAGTTTTTTCACCATTTGTTCATTCTTCTTTTTCTCACCTAGTGTCTAATTCTGTTCCATTGCTTGTTATGGTTACAATGATATTTTATTTCTATAATCAGATAGCTATAAAATCCATTTCGTTTCTATGGTTGTTGAGTGGATTGTTTACATGGTTCATTGGTCGAAGTGCTTATCACATAGGAGCAAGCGGATTGGTATTTGCACTAGTATTCTTTCTATTCTTTAGTGGACTTTTTCGAAAACACATACCATTGGTAGCAGTATCGATGATTGTGATTTTTATTTATGGTAGCACGATATGGAGTATATTCCCAATAACAGAGCTTATTGATGTGTCACTATCGTGGGAAGCTCATCTGTCAGGAGCAATATCTGGACTTATTGTGGCATTTGCATACCGCAAACATGGACCACAGAAGCCAGAAGTTGTTTGGGATGATGATGATGATGAAAATGAAGATAAAACTATAACTCCTAATGTCTATATTGATTGGGAAAATGTAACATATGAATATGAAGATGAAGCGAAAAATAATTCACCCGAATAATAGAGAGTTTTTTTTATTACATTTGCAGGTCTATAAAATATTTCAATTATGAAAAAGATAAGAGCAGCCATAGTAGGTTATGGCAATATCGGAAAATATGTGCTTGAGTCGTTACTCAGCTCACCTGATTTTGAAGTCGCAGGCGTAGTGCGTCGTGATGTGACTAATATTCCCGCTGAGTTACAAGAGTACGAAGTAGTTAATAATGTATCTCAATTAAAAGATGTTGATGTAGCACTTCTGTGTGTTCCTACCAGAAGCGTAGAAGTATTTGCCAAGGAGTGTTTATCTATGGGTATTAATACCATTGATAGTTTTGATATTCACAATCAGATTGTAGGCTTACGTAAATCACTAAATGAGACAGCTAAATCATACAATGCCGTATCTGTAATTTCAGCTGGTTGGGATCCAGGTAGCGACTCTGTTATCCGTACTCTTCTTGAAGCAATGGCACCTAGCGGAATTACATATACGAACTTTGGACCAGGTATGAGCATGGGGCACACCGTAGCAGTAAAAGGCATTGAAGGAGTTGAAAATGCCTTATCAATGACAATACCTACAGGTACAGGTGTGCACAGACGCATGGTGTATGTGGAGCTTAAAGATGGATATGACTTTGACGAAGTTGCTTCATCTATCAAGGAAGATAGCTATTTCAAAAATGACGATACTCGTGTATTTAAAGTTGATGATATAAATATCCTTAAGGATGTTGGCCATGGTGTGATGATGGAGCGAAAAGGAGTTTCAGGCAGCACACACAATCAAGTATTCAAGTTTGATATGCGTATCAATAATCCTGC
>JAAYFB010000390.1 GCA_012728465.1 Proteiniphilum sp.
CCTTTAGGCACATATTTTTCTCTTCTGAAATGTGAAGAACCTCTACCGCCCTTTCCCGAGCGGCAGAAAATCTTTACATAATCAACAAAGTTTGATCCACTCATTGTTGTTTGTTTTTATAAATGGTTGTCCATTACCTCTACTATTGACTGAAAAATGGCATTAATGTCGCCACTACCTTCTATAACAGTCATCTTGCTCTGTTTGTTATAGAAATCAATCAATGGTTGAGTTTGGTTATGATATACATCCAAACGCGACTCTATAGTTTCTCTATTATCGTCTGCTCGTCCTTCTAGTTTGCCACGATTTAGCAAACGCTCAATTAGTTCATTTTCTTCCACGTCGAGACGTAGCACTTTCGAAATTGACATGTTATTCTCTTCTAACTTCTTGTCTAGCTCTACACCTTGTGTTAGTGTTCGTGGGAAGCCATCAAATAGAAAACCATCCACACCAGTAGTTGTTTTTATCAATTCCTCTATCATTCCGATCACAATAGCATCCGGAACTAGTTGTCCTTTGGAAATGTATTCGTTCGCAGATTTGCCAAGCTCTGTGGCGTTCTTAATTTCGTTTCTTAATAGCTCGCCTGTTGATACGTGCTCTAGATTGTATCTCTTTGCAATCATCTCACCTTGCGTGCCTTTACCTGAGCCAGGGGCTCCAAATATTACAATGTTTAGCATACTTATTTATTAATAAAAATAAGTGGCAAAGGTACAGATTATTTCACTTGAATTTTAGCATTCTGAACTAAATTAGCCAAAATACTGTTATAATGTCAGAAAAACCCAATTAAAATAAATAAAATGGACAAACAAGAGTTTAAGACGAACATCCAAAGTCTAATAGATCAGTTAGAAACTAGAATAGACGATCTTGGTGACAAGATAGAGGACATTGCAGATGATGTAAAAGACGAGTATGCTGGACAGATTGAGAGAATGAAAAAATTAAAAGATGATCTAGTCGAAAAATTAGAACAATACGATTTGCTAAGCGATAGTAAATGGGATGTGGTGAAGGATAGTGCAGCTAGTTTCATGTCCAAAGTGGCTGAAGCCTGGCGTGAAGATTTCGAAAAAGTGAAAGATGCATTCAGCAAAGGGGAAAAATAATTAGTCCGTGTGTTAGCTTTTGCAAATGCGTGACACAATACATCTCTCATTAATTTTTTGCGATAATTGTAAAGTAGGAGCAAGTTATTATTTGCCCCTACTTTTTTAATTTTCATCTACGATACACTTTTTATCCCTAATTATGTGTATGGATATTCTCTAGCTTCAATTTCTCCAGTTAATACCATTTCAGCATTTTCTGCCAAAGCACGCATTTCGTCCTCGCCAGGATAAACATAGACGGGTGCAATTTTGTAAACCCTTTCAATAATTTGGTTGCAAAACCATTTACTGTTTGCCAGCCCCCCAGTAATGAGTATGGCATCTACATTTCCTTTCAATACTGTTGAAAATGCTCCAATTTCTTTAGCTGTTTGGTACGCCATTGCCTCCATGATGGACTTACTTTTCTCATCGCCAGCAATGGCGGCCTGCTCTACTTCGTAGGCGTCGTTGTGACCAGTGTATGCAAATAGTCCACCCTTGCCTACCACCATCGATTTCATTTCCTCGTAGGTGTATTCGCCACTAAAGGCCATTTTTAGTAATGATCCGGTGGGAAGAGTGCCCGATCGCTCAGGCGAAATGGGCCCGTCGCCATCCAATGCTTGATTTACATCAATAACTTTGCCTTTTTCGTGTACGCCTACTGATATTCCACCCCCCATATGAGCAACGATGAGGTTCATATCTTCATATTTTCTATTAACAGATTTGGCATGCATTCTGGCTATTGCCTTTTGATTGAGCGCATGAAATATTGAGACTCTTTCGAATAGCGGGTGACCCGAAAAACGAGCAATTGGTGCTAGTTCGTCAACAACAACGGGGTCGGCAATGAAGGCCTGAGCCGATGGTAATTGTTTGGCAATGTCATCTGCAATGAGTGCGCCTAGATTGCTGGCATGTTCGCCACGTTTAGCTTCGATGAGGTCTCTTTTCATAGCCTCATTTATTTTGTAAACTCCCGATGGGATGGGTTTTACCAAGCCACCGCGACCAATAACAGCCTCTACCAAATCAAGTTGTATTTCGGCATCCCTTAATTCTTTGTATATTATGTCTTTTCGATACTGATACTGATCAGCAATAGTTTTAAACTGGCTGAGTTCTTCCACCGAGTGGCGAATAGTTTTTAAAAAAGTTGGATTTCCATTCCTAAAAACAGCAATTTTAGTGGATGTCGATCCGGGGTTTATTACTAATATGCGAGTATTGTTGTCCATAATTAAATTTGTTTTGTGGTGATCGTTTGTAAAAATTATTTCATCGATGCAGCCAGTGCGATAGACATAAATTTGCTTTGTGTGCTGTCGGCACGTGATGTTAGAACAATGGGAACAGTTGCCCCCATGATTATTGCAGCCACAGATGCGCCCCCTAAGAAATTAAGAGCCTTGTAAAACATATTGCCCGCCTCAATATATGGTGCTAAAATGATGTCACAATCGCCAGCCACTTCGCCCGTAATGTCTTTGAGTGCAGCAGCATCTTTGCTAACAGCATTATCAATTGCTAGAGGGCCATCTACTACGCAGCCAGTGATTACTCCATTTTTATTCATTTCTGTAAGTTCGGCAGCCTCGATGGTAGCTTTCATTTTGGGGTTAACTGTCTCAACTGCTGCCACAACAGCTACTTTTGGTCTGTCAATTCCTATTTTGTGACACGCTTCCACTGCATTATTAAGTATATGTACTTTATCCTCGAGGCTAGGAGAAATATTCATAGCCACATCCGTTACGCAAAGCAGCTTATGATAGTATGGCGACTCGAAAAAGGCAACGTGACTCAATATTTTACTTTTTCGCAAGCCCTTCTCTTTGTTTAGAACTGCCTTAAGCAATGTTCCTGTTGCAATATTGCCCTTCATCAATATGCTAGCTTTTCCTTTGTGAATCTGCTCGATAGCAATTTCGGCCGAGTGCAAACTATCGTTATCATCATTGTTGATAATTTCGATATTGCTCAAATCAAATTGAATGGAATTGGCTACTTTTTCAATCTCCGATTTGTTGCCAACTAGGATTGGGTAAACTACACCCTCTTCGACAGCTTTTTTTATTGCGCCCAATACTGCAACATCCTCCGCAGCAGCTACTACGACGCCTTTTGGGGGATTTTCCTTAGCTCTTTCAATTAGTGTGGATAGGTTTGAAATCATAGTAAGTATTATTTATAAGTATTGTGGTTACAAAATAACAAAATAAATCTATAAAAACGGGTGTTTGAATGAATTATTTTGACATTATGTTACTCATTTCCTTTGTTTTTGTCACCCTCTTTCCATTGGCTCCATGCTTCAAAGTTTCGTTGAAGTCCAGAAAACTTGGCACGCTTGATAGCAGATTTTTTGAAAACGCTGCTATATTGCTCTTGAGTCATATCAGAAATTGCTTTGGCATCGAGAGCCAAAAATTCTTCCGATGGAGCAAATTCTTCGTTATTGTGAGGCTTGGCATGCTTGTTCCAAGGACATACGAGCTGGCAAATGTCGCATCCATAAATATTATTTGAGAGTTTTGGAATAATGTTTTTATCAATCTCGCCCCTGTTTTCAATTGTTTGATACGAAATGCACTTCGTGGCATTCAAAAAATGTGGTCGCTCAATGGCCATTGTAGGGCATGCATCGATACACCTTTGGCATGCGCCACAATTTTGGCGTACGGGCTTGTCATAATCCAAATCGAGATTTACAATCAGTTCGCCAAGGAAGAAAAATGATCCTTTGCCGGGAATAATCAGCAATGTATTCTTACCCACA
>JAAYFB010000391.1 GCA_012728465.1 Proteiniphilum sp.
AAAGAGGGTTATAGATTTGGTGCATATGGAGATGCAATGTTAATTATTTAAGTACTAGTTTCAAGGTATGCATAGTTTATTCTTAGGGCTAGGCTCTAACTTAGGTGATAAACAGAATAATATACTGCAATCATATGCTGAGATAGAAAAACGGATTGGGAACATAGTGTCTCAATCCGCTTTTTATATCACCACTCCTGAGGGGTTTGAATCTGATAATGATTTTCAAAATTCAGTATGTAAGGTTTCTACTAGCTTATCACTACATCAAGTATTTGTTGAAGTGCTTAATATAGAAAAACACTTGGGAAGAGACTCAAAGAGCATAAACGGGATATATGCAGATCGGCTCATAGACATTGATATACTTATGTATGATGATTTGGTTATTGATACAGATCAATTAATTGTTCCACATCCTAGATTACATTTACGTAACTTTGTGCTAGTTCCTTTTGCAGAGATTGCACCATGCACCGTTCATCCAGTTTTAAATAAAACAATAGAACAGCTTAAAAGGGATTTGACCGCATAGTTGCATACATAGCCTTGCTATATAGATAACCTTTGTTTAGTTTATCAAGTGATAAACACTAATATTTTAGTGATATTAATTCTACTATTCAATTTACATGTTTTTTTATACTTTAATGCTTTCATTATCATATTGATTGCTTAAGGAGTTATGTTTTTATTATTACATAAACAAAAAGAAAATTATCCGAATTATTCTTTTAGGGCAAAAATGAAATTAGAACTGTTGGAATATTTATTATCTTTGGTTATCCATATTATCAAATGTTTAATTCAAAAAAAATCCTATTATGTCAGTTTTTAGAAAAAATTATCAACATTTTCTTGGATATGCCTTAAGTGGGGGTGGAGCTAGGGGGTTTGCTCATTTAGGAGCTTTAAAGGTTTTCGAGTCTTATAATTTAAAGCCTAATATTTTAGTAGGTACAAGTGCTGGAGCATTAGCTGGAGTTTTTTATGCTGATGGATTTTCACCCGATGAAATAGCTGAGTTGTTTCAACATAGGGACTTTAAAGACTTCGTGGAGTTTACAGTTCCCAAAACTGGATTCTTTAAAAGTAGTGGAGTTGAAAGATTTTTAAAAAACAATTTACGTTCTACCACTTTTGAGCAATTGCAGATTCCATTTCAAGTAGTTGCAACTGATTGGCAATCTGGTGTGGTAACAGTTTTTTCGCAAGGACGTACTCTTATAGATTCTGTGGTGGCTTCTTGCTCTGTGCCATTAGTATTTAAGCCTAAAGAAATTGGGGGCGTGTCGTATGTAGATGGTGGATTGTTAAAGAACTTCCCTGTTTCTATAATCAGAGACGAATGTAAATTTGTGATTGGTGTAAATGTATCATTAGTGATGGATTTGCCTGAAAAGGAAAATATGAAAAATACTGCTGAGAGAGTTTTTAAACTTATGTCAAACTCAAACACATTGCTCGATAGAGAGTTGTGTGATATACTAGTAGAAACTTCATCAATTGAGAGATACTTTATGTTTGACCTAAAGAGTATTGATGAAATTATGGAATTGGGTTACAATACAGCTGCCGATGCAATGGCTAGTGCAAACTCTTTACGAATAGTGAGGAGATGCCACAGATATTATGAACTGGAGGATAAGGTGAAAAGAAAAATAAATAGTTTTAAAATAAATGCCTGATGAAAGATGATAAAATATTAATTTACCAAGTATTGCCTCGACTATTAGGTAACACTAACAGTAGCAATATTAAGAATGGGAGTATAGACCAAAACGGAAGTGGTAAATTTAATGATATAACTACTTTGTTTTTAGAAAAAATAAAAAAAGATGGTTACACTCACATTTGGTTAATTGGTGTTTTGGCACATGCTTCTACTACTGACTATTCGTCTTATGGCATACCGAAGGGCTTTCCAGAAATAATTAAAGGAAAAGCTGGCTCTCCATATGCTGTTCGAGATTATTATGATGTGAATCCTGATTTAGCGGTAGATGTGGAAAATAGGATTGGTGAGTTTGACAGTCTAATTAATCGCATTCACTCTATGGGTATGAAGGTAATAATTGATTTTATCCCCAATCATTTGGCACGTAATTACAAATCGATAAATAGACCAAATGGAGTTGTAGATTTTGGTGAAAATGATAATATTGACGTATCTTTTTCTCCACAAAATAACTTTTATTATTTACCCAATCAAAGCTTGAAGCTCAAC
>JAAYFB010000392.1 GCA_012728465.1 Proteiniphilum sp.
ATTTTCAAAGGATGTGAGAACGGCATTCTACACGACCAATGCCATAGAGTCGGTCAATTCCTCATACAGGCGTTTAAATCGCCAGAGAAGTGTTTTTCCAAGCCCTCAGTCACTACTCAAGGCATTGTATCTGGCCACATTTGAAATATACAAGAAATGGACCATGCCAATCAGGAATTGGGGTAAAGTACGTGGCGAATTGAGCGTAATGTACCCTAATCGATTACCCGAGTAACGAGCAAATACGGTAACAAGGACTCCCGGCTAAGTCCGGGAGTCCTTGACATATCCGTGTTTCTTTGATACAAATGAAAAGACGGCTGGCAAGTGAATCCAACCGTCCAACTCTATAATTATCATAGAAAACCTAATTTACAGAAAAAGCTTCACACGCTCGAGTGAGTAAAATATTATTGTCATTCTATTGTCACTGAGCAAAAAATTAACCCAAGAAAGTTGGAATTTCAACAATCTTGGGTTTTAGTTTACTATTCGAACTCTTCGGAGTGGGCCGCCAACATGGGTCTACCGCCAGTCTTTTCAATGATATCCATATCGAACTCCGGCGAATTTCTCACTCATCTCAATGGCTTCAAGACCTTTTAGTACCATAGTAGTACCAAGCTATGATTTGCCACAACAATACTTATACTTCTTTCCACTACCACATGGGCATAATTCATTCCTGCCGATTTTCTTATGCTTTTGCTTATACAATTCTACTCTAAGCTCAGCATTCTTAGCTCCAAGTTGTTTCAGCCTATCATAGTCCTTTAAGTCTATTTCATCAATTGCATATTCATGGCCCGAGATATCAGTAAGAACGCCATCTTCATTATAATATAAATCCAAACGTGTCCTTTTTTCCTCCCCATTCCAGATCATCGTTGCATATAAATAATCCTTTCTTTCCCTATCGCTCATGGAAGCAATCCCATCCTGCCTTACAAAACAAGAAAGATGTACTGACTTTCCCTTGCCATTGTATATAATTGGAAATTCTCTTTTATCTAAACATTGGCGTTTATATATAGCCCTAATTCCATTGCAAAAATCAGCTCTAAAATCTCCAGAAAAGTCTAAAATGTATGAGGATAGCCATATTTTATTTTTCTCCTTGCCTTTTGAAATAACATCTATCATATTTAGCATTTCTTCAGGTATTTCTTGTATAGGTTTTGGAATTGATATTTTTTCATAATACAATGAGCCAAAATACTCATCCAAGTCTTCTCTATAGCCAGTATAGAAATATTTATTTTTAGGATTCAGGCTTTCCATCTTGTATGTGTAACAATTGTCTTTTATATATAGACCCAGATGATCCAATTCATCATTTAAAGCCAGTGTCGGAATAGATGTAGCTGCCTTACGTTGCTTTAAAAAATGCATAAACATTAAAGGTGATTTGAAGTATTCACTGTACACCAGCAAATCATCTATTGAAATACTGATTGCATTGCTCTCCAGTTCAAGAAATCCCATCTTTTCTGCCCTTGCTGCCACTTCGTTAATATTATCTACAGTAACAGAAAACTGATATACAAATTCATATGCCGATTTCTGCAAAGAGAATTTGCTAGATTTATCGTTATTATAAAATACAGCCTTATCATTAGAATCAATATATTTAAACGTACGGCTACATTGATGATCTGCTTTCTCAATTAGCGTCTTATATGATTTAATATGTGTTTGATAGTCTTCCAAAGGTGAAGTATAAACAAAAGCCCCAGCTTTTACTTCCACAATTAATATGGCATCTTCATACTGAATCAACAAATCATTCTCAGACAACTGCTTCATTGAATTGTGCATCGGATAGTAATTGTTTCTATGCACAACACATCCTGGCAATAACTTGCTAAATATTTCGCCAACTAATTTCTCACTGCCTTCTGCCTGCCGTTCTTTCCAATTGTACTGAGATCCTTTTGGACAAAGAAGTCTTTGAACGGCTCTATAAAAATTATCAGTAAAAGAATAATAATCAAAGCAATATGTATGATCATCAATCGTAATAAATGGTCTTCTCTGAATAGGCAAATCTATAATTGGCCATCCCGCATAATCAGAATCACTCGCGAAGAACGAACTCACTTCATCAATTTGATATGCCAACCCCGTGATAAATGAATCTGGCCAATTCGTAATGTCCTTCACATCATTATTTTTTGCTGTAAATGCTCTGCTGAAAATATCCCCGCACTTTTCGCCATACATATTTGCGTACTTTTCCTCATCCATGTCATCTGAATCAAAAGTATCCATTAATTCACGTAGTTCGTTAAACGGATCCATTTTCCCTTGTGCAATTGAATATTCTAATTTAGAAAACCCGTCCACTACGTCTTCTGCTGTAATCCCAAATCTTCTAATGAATTCATCGTTATGTACATTTAGTAAGCCTCTATAATATTGTGATTCAAACACCTGATATCGATTTCCTCTCACATAATATAGAAGCTGTGATTCAATTGCCTCGTCTGCAAATGTTTCACTTTGTCCGCGGTTCTCTTCATGGAGTTTTGCCGCCCACGATAATATGTAATCGTTGACTAAACCAAGTAGATTATCAAATTTTTCTAGAATACTAAAATAGAGCGAAGATTGATCCTCATCACTGTCCACATACACATTTGGTGTGGATACCAGAATGCTTTGCACGTATTCGCAAAGACGTCCTGCAGCCATTTTTTCTCCTGTAATTTGGAATTCAGAGTACGTCCCCAATAAACTTGTTTGAAACATACCCGAAGCAAATAATAAAATTTGTATAGGATTAGAC
>JAAYFB010000066.1 GCA_012728465.1 Proteiniphilum sp.
CTTATCGATTTCTATAAAGAACAATACATCGCAGGTGGACATAATCCAGAAGAGATGAAAGTTGGTATTCATTCTCATACCTTTATCACAGATAACGAAGAGGAACTTATGAAGGATTACTTTCCTCGATATGCATTTTCAATGAATAAAATAGGTAGAGAACGGGGTTGGAGGGGAGCATTTACTCCTGAAAGCTTTAAACAAGGAATGGGACCACATGGTGCTTTGTATATGGGGGATGCTGATGCAGTGGCTGAAAAGTTAATTGGAACAATAGAGTTGTTAGGATTAGATCAGTACATTGCCCATATAGACATTGGTGGACCAACTCATCAACAAAATATGAAAAATATTGAATTGTTTGGTACAAAAGTATTGCCATTAGTGAAAAAGCACTTTGCTAAGCAATAAATTCTTTTGCTAGTATGGTTCAATTTTGATAACAAGCTATAGATTAATGACAAAAAAGGTGTAGAGAAATTGTACTCTACACCTTTTGCTATTATAAAATTTAACGACCAATTATTTTTTAACTGTAAGTATTTCAAGAGTATCTTGAGCAATGGTTAGCTCTTCGTCTGTTGGTATAATAAGAACCTTAACTTTTGATGTAGGTTTGCTGATAACAATCTCTTTGGCACGAACCGAATTGTTAAGCTCTTCGTCAAGCTCAATACCCATATACTCCATGTTCTTACAAACATATTCACGAGTTAAAGCTTGGTTTTCTCCTACGCCACCTGTAAATACAAGAATATCACAACCTCCTAAAGCGGCTGTGTAAGCTCCTACAAATTTCTTGATGCGGTAGTTGTACATGTTCATTGCAAGAACTGCACGTTCATTGCCTTCATAATATCCATTTTCTATTTCACGCATATCAGATGAAATACCTGAAATACCTAAAACTCCAGAAAATTTATTTAATAAAGTAGATATGCCTTGAGTTCCCATGTGCTCCTTTTCCATAATGAAAGATACTACACCAGGATCAATATCACCTGAGCGAGTACCCATTATCAGACCTTCTACTGGAGTCATCCCCATGCTTGTGTCTATAGACTTACCATTCTTTATAGCAGTTACTGAGCCACCATTTCCAATATGAGCAGTAATGATGCGTTGCTCTTCAAAAGGAACACCTAAAAACTCACATACTCTTTGTGAAACATATCTGTGGCTAGTGCCGTGAAATCCATAGCGACGTATGCCATACTTTTCGTAAAGCGAACGAGGGATACCATACATGTATGCATAGTCTGGCATAGTTTGATGGAATGCAGTGTCGAATACCGCCACTTGTGGGGTTTTGGGCATTAATTCCTGAATAGCATATATACCCTTCAAGTTTGGAGGATTGTGCAATGGTGCAATTTCGATGCAATCAATTAGGCTTTGAATAACCTCGTCATTAATTAAAACACTTTCATTAAAGTATTCTCCTCCGTGAACAACACGATGTCCCACTGCTTCAATCTCGTCAAGTGATTTTATACAACCATATTTTTCGCTTAATAATACTCCTAATATGTATTCAATACCTGCACGATGTTCAAGAACTTCTCCTTCGAGGGTAACCTTTTGATTGTTGGGTAGCGTTAACTTTAAGAACGAACCCTTCATTCCAATTTTCTCAACCACTCCTTGAGCAATAACATCTTTGCTTTTCATTTCGAAAAGCTTATATTTTATGGATGAACTTCCACAGTTTAGTACCAATATATTCATTTTATTCTTCCTCCTTAGTTTAATAATGTTTTGTTTGGACCTACTGGGTTGCCATTTTCATCATATATATAGAATCCTTGTCCTTTTCGAGCGCCTGTTTGGTTTGAGCGATACAATTTCCACAATAATGGATTTGGTTTGTAATTCTTTTCTCCAAAATCATTAAACATTGCCTCCATTAATGTTACCAGTCTGTCGATTCCTACAATGTCAGCCATTCTGAAAATTCCATATCTTTGGCCATAAATGATAGTGAATGTCTCCTCGATATCTTCCATCGAAGCAACTCTCTCCAAATACATTTGGCACGCCTCGTTTAGCATTACCACTAACAGACGAAGGCTTACGTTACCGTTACTCTCATTAATGCGATGTGGCTTGTAGTTAATAAGTTTAGCGAAAACCTCCATTTTCTTGTAAACTTCTTCAGAGGTGTACATGCCACTTACAATCTCTAATATCTTTGCATCAGGATGCGAAACAGGAAAGTAAAGGCTTACGCAACGTTCTTTGTGATCCATCTCTGCTGCGAGTTCACTGATAATTACAGTTGAACCATTGGTGGCAATGATAGCATCGGTATCTACAATTTCCTCTAGCTTTTTAAATATATTTTTGCGAAGAGGAGTGCTTCGGCGACCACTGTCTGAGTAGCGAGTACATTCTACAACTAAATCGCAATCTTTTAAGTCTTCATATACCAATGTAGGCTGAATGCGGTTCATGATGATTTGCTTCTCTGCATTAGTCAAACCCCAGTTATTAACCTTCTGGTCCATAATTTTACTTAGTTCGCCTAGTACAAATTCGATGCGCTCTTCCGACTCTTCGATGAAAACAACATCCATACCTGCAGTGGCAGCCATGTTGATAATGTTGCGACCCTCTTTGCCAGCTCCCACAACACCGATGGTAGAGAACATTGGTTTGTTTTTACGCTCAACATCAATGCTTAGCCCATAATTTTCAATGGGCTCTACTATATTTTTACTCATATTCTTATTATTATTTAGATTTCAATCCTATCGCTTGATTAGCTGTAATTGCCACCATCTTGTATATATCGTCAACAGAACAACCACGTGACAAGTCGTTAACAGGTGCAGCCATCCCTTGTAGCACTGGACCCACTGCCTCAGCATTTCCAAGACGTTGCACTAGTTTGTATCCAATGTTTCCAGCCTCGAGTGTTGGAAAAACTAGAACATTCGCTTTGCCGGCTATTTCACTACCAGGTGCTTTGCTTTCTCCTACTGATGGTACGAGTGCCGAGTCTGCCTGCAACTCACCATCTATCAATAGGGTGGGGGCAAGCTCTTTGGCGATTCGAGTAGCTTCTGCTACTTTATCAACCATCTCGTGCTTAGCACTTCCCTTAGTCGAGAAGCTAAGCATTGCCACTTTGGGTTCCACTCCCACTAAGCTTTTAGTCGTTTGAGCCGATGCAATAGCAATTTGAGCCAACTCTTCTGCATTTGGGTTGGGCATCACAGCGCAGTCAGCAAATACAAGAATGCCATCCTCGCCATATTGCTTAGTTTCTGTAAACATTACAAATGCTCCAGAAACTACACTAATGCCAGGAGCAGTCTTGATAATCTGCAATGCAGGACGCAATACATCTCCCGTAGTATATTCTGCTCCAGCTATTTCGCCATCAGCATCACCATTTTTGATCATCAAACTTGCCAAGTATAGAGGATTTTCCACAATCTTCAATGACTGTTCCTCTGTCATGCCCTTATTTTTGCGTAGTTCAAAAAGAAGGTTTGCATATTCTCCTTTTTTGGGATGATTGGTTGGATCTACAATAGTAGCTTTGCTAATGTTTTGAAGATTAAGTTCTTTTGCAGAACTCTCTATCACTTTCGGGTCACCTATTAGTATAAGTTCGGCAACACCATCTTCAATTACCTTATCAGCAGCTTGAAGAATTCTTTTTTCTGATCCTTCGGGAAGAACGATACGCTGCTTGTCAGCCTTAGCTCTTTCGATAATCTGTTTTATTAAATTCATTTTGATTTTTTGTTTCAGTTTTCCAATAAGAATTATGAGGAAAACGACATTTTAATTTATATAGCCACAAAAGTAATAAAAAAATAGCAATTTGAGTATCAAAATGATAGGGAAAATAATTTAGCTTTATAACGCTTGCATGTACATTCTAGTTAACTAGCCCTTTCCATTTTGTATTACATAATAATCATTACCACTTCTCTTCTCGCACACAGTTGTTATTACCTCTTCAACCGAACATCACAAAACTAGTTACCACTTTTCATCCTTTATAATGCTATGCATAAAAAAAGGTTTTTGTATTAAATCTATCAAAACTTCCATGTGTTGAGTATATTTTGTTGACAAGTTGAGTAATCTAAAACGCATTCCAAAATATCGACGCATTTTTGACAACGAGCAAAACTCAAATCACATTGACACTCGCCAAAAAGGCAACGAGCAAAACTCAAATATGGTTGACACAAAAAAATTTGGCAATGAGTAAAAACTGTTTGTAAAATGGCATTTATTTTTGGCGAAATGACTTTGTCATTTGCAAAATGCTTCCGCAAAATAGAAATTGATGAAAAACCATTCACTTTTAACCATTTTCACTCGCAGTTCATAAAAGATGTTATCACTTTTGCTCGTTGTCAC
>JAAYFB010000393.1 GCA_012728465.1 Proteiniphilum sp.
AACCAGATGTTTGAGAGTGAGTACGCAAAGCCATAGACTTTGGATTTTTTGAACCAAAGCTCTTTACAATCTTTGCCCATAACAAACGTGCTGCACGCATCTTAGCAATCTCCATGAAGTGATTCATACCGATTGCCCAGAAGAATGATAGACGTGGAGCAAATGCATCAATATCGATACCTGCATTAACACCAGCACGTAGATATTCGATACCGTCAGCTAAAGTGTAAGCAAGCTCAATATCTGCAGTGGCACCTGCCTCTTGCATATGATATCCCGAAATAGAGATAGAGTTGAACTTAGGCATCTTTTGAGATGTGTACTCAAATATGTCTGCAATAATTTGCATTGAGAATTTTGGTGGATATATATATGTGTTACGCACCATGAATTCTTTAAGAATGTCATTCTGAATGGTTCCTGCCATTTCGTGAAGTTCTGCACCTTGCTCTTGTGCTGCTACGATGTAGAACGCAAGAATAGGAAGTACTGCACCATTCATAGTCATAGATACTGACATTTGATTTAATGGAATACCATCAAAAAGAATTTTCATATCTTCAACCGAGCAGATAGATACACCTGCTTTACCCACATCACCTACTACTCTATCATTATCTGCGTCATAGCCTCTGTGTGTTGGAAGGTCGAAAGCTACTGAAAGCCCTTTTTGTCCTGCTGCAAGGTTGCGACGGTAAAAAGCATTTGACTCCTCAGCAGTAGAGAACCCAGCATATTGACGAATAGTCCATGGACGCATTGCATACATAGTAGAATATGGTCCACGTAGATAAGGAGCAACACCAGCTGCATAGTTAAGATGTTCCATTCCTTCCAAGTCGTTCTTGGTGTAAACGGGCTTAACAGGAATTTGCTCAGGGGTGAGCCAGTTGGATTTTATCTGATTATTATCAACCCACTCTTCCACGTTTGGTGATGAGTATTTGGCTGATTTAATATCGATATTTTCGAAATTAGGTTTCATATTTTATGATTTTTCTAAACCTGAAATACTGTTTTTAGTATTCTGGTCGTGATTGTTTTTATTTAAAAGAGTTTTTTTATAAAACTGTTATTGAAAATAGACAGTTATAATTAAATATAAGTAGCTATAAAGTTCCCTGCTGATAATAACAAACTAAATATTAATACTAATTGAGCAGTTTTTGTATCCAAAAACTTAATGATGCTTAGATCATTAGTGGTATTTACTTGCTTCATTAGTCTAATATTTTTTAGTGCCATGGGCAAAGTTGCCAATACAATGAAAACAATTGTTGGAAGTAAGTTCAATAAAACTACGATAGCAATTAATATATATGATACAAGGAGTAATGTTTGGTACATTACTTGTGATCCCTCGATTCCTAAATTAATTGCTTGAGTTTTGATACCTGCTTGTTTGTCTTGCATCATATCACGAGTATTGTTTGCATGTAATATTGCAACTACAAGCAATCCTACAGGCGAAGAGACCAATAATGACATCCAATCAATATTGCCAGTCATTACATACACCATACCAAGCATTATCATTAGCCCATAGCATACAAAAATCAGTATGTCGCCTAGTGCTACATATTTAAACTTGTAGTAAAGTGTTGCACTTACTATCCCAAACAAGCCTATATAAATGAGTGGAATGCCAGTTTGCATAAATAGGTATGTACCAATTAGTATTCCTATCACTAGCACCACATAGCCATAAATAAGTATTGTGCGTGGCTTAAATATTTTGTGCACTAATACCCTAAATGGTCCCTCTTTTTCTAGCTGATCAACTCCACTTCTATAGTCTTGGTAATCGCCTATGAGATTACCTGCCATGTGAAATATGATAGCACCAAAAAAAGCAATGACACCATTAATCCAGTTTACATCATCTACAGTACCCATTTTATATTGATAAAATACGTACGAAAATGCAACTAATGCTGGTGATGCCGATGCGGGAAAGGCCCATGGGTGTGCTGCAATTATCCAATACTTTAGTTTAGGCATGTTTGATTTTATATTAGTATCAATTCAGAGAAATATAGCTCAAATTATCCTAGAAGTTTATTATTAAACTCTTTAAGCATTTCGTAAACATTGCTTCGAACATTTATAAAGTGTTCAATGCCATGAGCTTTCAAGTCGTCCATACATGCTGGTGCACCTGCTACTACGAAATGCTCTTTTCCACTCTTAACTAAGTCATAAGCTTTAGGAGCCAATTCTGCGTATTCGTTATCACTTGAGCAAAGAACTATGATGTCAGCATTAGCTTTGCGAGCAGCTTCTACACCCTCCTCTACTGTTGGGAATCCATTGTTATCAATTACTTGATATCCTGCACAAGCGAAAAAGTTGCTTGAGAATTGTGAACGAGCCAAACGCATTGCCAAGTTTCCGATAGTAAGCATGAATACTTTTGGTGTTTTACCACTATTCTCAGTAGCCAATCTTAACTCGTTGAACTGTTCAGCAAGTCTAGTTATTTTCAATGGCTTTAGTGGAGTTTCTCCTGCTCCACATCCACATGACAGCTCTACTGGATTATTAATGTTGGCAGCCATTTTCTCATTGAAGTTTGGATATTGATTTGTACCCAATACAATCTCACGTCTGTTTGCAGCTGCGGTAAAGCGTGCTTCAGCAGATGCCTCAATTGCATCTTGAACAACACCCTCTTTAAGAGCTTCATAGAATCCTTGTTTGTCAATATCAAGGAAAAGTTTCCATGATTGTTCAGCAAGAGACTCAGTTAAGTTTTCGATATAATATGAACCTGAAGATGGGTCAGTTACTTTATCAAAGTGTGACTCCTCTTTAAGTAATAGTTGTTGATTTACAGCAATACGCTCTGCAAAGTCAGTTGGTTTTTCGAATGCCTCATTAAATGGACGAACAGTTAACGAATCAACCGAGCCAAGAGTTGCTGACATAGCTTCTGTTTGTGAGCGAAGCATATTTACATATGGGTCGTAAAGTGATTGATTGAAGCGAGAAGTGGCAGCATGAACATTCATTTTAGCAGCACAACGACATACTTCTTCATCAGCCTTATTGTCGCAATCGTGAGGACAATGAGGCTTGTAAGCATTCACAATCTCAGCCCACAACCAGCGACCAGCTCTAAATTTAGCAATCTCCATGAAGTAGTTAGAGCCTACACCCAATTCGAATTTGATTTTC
>JAAYFB010000394.1 GCA_012728465.1 Proteiniphilum sp.
ATAAAAGAAAATGTTAAGGCTAAGTTAAGGGTAGTTGTTAGACGTACTTTGAGAAGATATAACTATCCGCCAGATATGCAGATGCTGGCAACTGATACCGTTTTGAAGCAAGCTGAGATGATTGCAGAGGAATTAGTGGGGAGGTAGAGGGTGCAAGTGAATAGTAAATATTTTAAACCTTAATTCCGTAAGTGACTTCTTTTAATAAATAAGCAAAGCGTTGATATAAAGTCCTTTATTAATCGCTTTGCCATATGTGATATTTCACCTATATTGGTGTTGCAAAATAAACTTACACTGCAATGAAAGAACAAAAAGTTTCTCAATCAATCACTCTTTTTGCCGGTATTTCTTTCGTAAATCAAGAATTTAACGATTCAGGTCTTCTATCTCTAAAAGAGATTTATATTCAGTTTTATTAGTGTGGCAGGGAAATGGATACGCCAAGCAAGGCAATGGAGGCTTAAGCTTTATACTGACTAACCCTACTAAAAAATGATGTTTCGCTAATAACTACCTAAATAAACCGATGATTAAAAATCGGAATGGGATTGTTATGTTCACTTGCTTCAAAACTGCTTTAGAAGAAGTTGTATATCTAATTTTACTCACTAAAAGAAAAAGTTATGATTAAATCAAAAGAAATTGATGTAATGCATCAGGAAGTATTGATGGATTCTAAAACCGAAACATAACTGGAATAAATTTCAAACTACAAAATAAATAAGTTGCGTAATTGAAGTGGCCTAATGAAGCTGTAGCATAAATTAAGAAAAAGTGAGAATGGAATAATTCAGTGAGTCCTAATTATTGAAAAGAAGTGCGAAATATCAGTAAATAGTTTGTGTATTTTCAAACATAATAACTTGTATTTCGTTATACATCTAAAGTACTTATAACTTTTAACATTGCATTTAATATTAAGATAGTATTTGAAAAAATATTTAACCACAAAAAAACACTTTATGAAAAAGAAAGTAAAAAGAGGTATTGCCATCAATAAAACATCAATATGGCTAATATCATTATTGACCTATTTTGTTGCGTGCGATAAACAAAATTTATTGACCGAGTCAAAACAGATCCCAGTTCAGTTTATGGCTTATAGTGCTGATGAAACCTACACGCGTGTTACGGGAAGTAAGTGGGATAATGGAGATGAGATAGGTCTTTTTGCAGTTAAAGCAGATCAAGAACTAAAGTCAGAGAATATTGTGGAAGACAACACAAATATGGCATACAAAACCTCTGGCAATGGGCGATTTTTTCCTTCAGATAATAATAATATGTATTATCCCACCGATGGTTCTGCAATGGATATTATAGGTTATTATCCATATAGTTCATCTGTATCCAACTATGAGTACCCAATAGACATTGAAGCACAAACAGAAGTTCTTTACAGTAATAACCTGAAAGGAATCAGTGAAAAAAATAGCTCTAACAATGTTTTGTACTTCAAGCGTGTTTTATCAAAAGTGGTTGTTAATATCAGCCCCAAAGAAAGTGATAAATCAATTGCAGGTATTACATCCACAATATTGGGAGCCAATACAAAAGGAACACTTGCACTGGCTGACGGAAAGCTTAGTGTAGATACAGATTCTAAAAAAGATTTCATCGTAGAGTCAACAGGTACAGATACACAAAAACAAATAATCGCATTTTTATTACCAACAGAAACAGAGGGTGAGGTTAAGATAAGGTTCTCTTTCCCAAATGGTAAAACTTATACTTGGGCAGTTCCTCACGCACTTTCTGTAGGCAAAGAATATAGCTACAATATTAAACTTGATGGATTGGGAAGTATCGAGGTAGTAGAAAGCTCATATATGGAGATACCGATATATAAAGGTGGTGTAGAGGCTCCAAACTCAAAGTTAGCAATGCATATGGTAACTAATAAAAGCTGGCTTAACAGTTCCTACACCACTAACGGCACAGATGCTAACAGAAACTTCACCGTACTATTTGACACGAAAAACAGAATACCATACTGGGTAGCATACCCAATGCATCCTGTATATTTTGGTAGTGCAAGCAGAACAAATGCTTGGGGATATGACCCCAAAATTGCTGAAAACCTACAGCCTAATCTAACTAAAAGCTGGACAGCTGGAGATTTAGATAGAGGACACGTACTTGCAAGCTCTGATAGAAACTCGTCAAGAGAAATTAATAGAACCACATTTTATTATACCAATATGGTGCCACAGAATAACAAAATGAATAGTGGTAGATGGAATGATTTGGAGATTGAGGTGAGACAATGGGCAAATGATGTGACAAAATATGATACACTATATGTTGTTACAGGTGCAGTATTACCTAAAGCACCTAAAGAAATAACTTATACTACGGATAATGACGGAATACCATCAGCAGTGCCAGAATATATGTATAAAGCACTATTGAAAAAGCATAAGCAGTCGGGAGAATATACATCTATTGTATTCAAAATGACTAATGATGCTTCTGCCGTTCGCACAGCAATGTCTGTTGCAGAATTGGAGGAGGAGACAGGGTTTACATTCTTCAACTCACTGCCACAAGCACAAGCTGCTGAAGTAAAACAAAATAAAAATGCTTCGCCACACTGGAACTAACTAGGTTTTTAATTAAAACTATATTATACTAATTTATTAAAGATAAGTACAATGAAAAGAACAAACATTTTATTCACAATTATCGGAGTGATGCTTTTTGCAGCGTCATGTTCTAACGAGATTGATGTGCCAGATAATCCTTTGGCGCATCCAAACCAAGCGGTATTTTACTCCACTATTGGAGATCTAGTTACACGTGCTACTGGCACTAATTGGGATGCTGGCGATGCCATTGGGGTGTATGCCCTAAACGCAGATCAAGCGCTATCTGAGGCGGGTATTTATGATGGAAAAGCCAACATAAAGCATAATACTCCTGGTGATGGCAAATTTACTGCTGTTGCAGAGGGAATTATTTTCCCTAAAACCGGAAATCTTGATTTCGTTGCTTACTATCCATTCAACGCTACTATCAATGAGTATAAATATGCAATAAATGTAGCAAACCAAACAAAATCAGCAGATATAGATGTTTTATACTCTGACAATGCTAAAGGTGCTAATATAGACAACTCTACTGTAAACCTAAACTTTAAGCATAAGCTATCTCAACTTATCCTTAATGTATCTATAGGTGATGGTGTAAATAGTCTTAATGGATTAACATCAAAAATAGAGGGCTTTAAAGTTGATGGAAGCATGAATCTGGTAGATGGCGTAGTAACAACTGGAACTACTGTGGCTGACATCACTCCCGTGATTGTAAACGAACAAACTACTGCTACTGCTACTGCGATAGTGGTGCCAGGGCAAAATCTTAGCTCAGTGAAAGTATTATTTACATTAAACGGACAGGTATATGAGTGGACTCCAGAGTCGCAAGATCTTGAGTCGGGTAAGAAATATACCTACAAACTTAAGCTATCTACTTCTGGGCTTGTAGTAGTAGATCCATCGGGTACTATTGAAGATTGGATAGAAGGCAACACAGGTACTTGTGATATTATTCTTACTCCTGATGAGGATACAGACCCTGTTGACCCAGTAGAGGGAGACTTGCTATTTGCTGGTGCAGATTTTGAAGATTGGGCAGCATTTACGGGTGGACTAAGTACTCATGGACTACAAAGTTATGCTACTCAAAGTACAGATGGTGGTATAGATGGTTCTAAAGCTTTACATATCAATGGAACACCAGCTAACAATGACTATGTATTTACAGCATTAGTACCAGAAGGATTTGATACATCAAAAGCTCAGTATATAGAGTTCTATATTAAAGGAACTGGTGCAAAATCTCTATCACTAAATGTATATAAAGCAGTAGAAGGGTTTCAAGCATATAACTTAGGAGACTGCTCTGCAGATAAGGATGTTGATCCCGCTGCAAATAACCAGTATGGTGGTATTATAGATACAGGTGGAAACTGGGTGAAAGTAAGATTAAATGTTAGCTCATTAGATATACAAACAGCAGTAGGACAAAACCTATTTGCCCTTAAAGTGGGTAGAGAAGTTGCATATGATCTTTTGGTTGATAACTTCACTATAGTAGAAGGTGATGGAACTGTTGACCCTGATCCAGAACCAGAACCAGAGCCAGAGCCAACAAACTTGCTATTTGCAGGTGCTGATTTTGAAAATTGGGGCGCATTTACTGGTGGATTAAATTCGTATGGACTAAGTAAAGA
>JAAYFB010000395.1 GCA_012728465.1 Proteiniphilum sp.
AGTAAATTATCTCTATATCAATATTTTTATAAATGCAATTAAGTGCCAAGGCTTGTATGTAACCGTGTATGTAACACAGAGGCAACTAAGGTTTATTACTTATTAGTTGCTAAAAGCCGATAAACAAAAAAACCACCCTAAAGGGAGTTCAACTTAGGGATTTACGAAAACAAGTAAATTTTTGACCGACTCTCTTCAAGCGGAAACACGAAAATAAAGACTGTACCGAAGGATAAAACCTTTAGTGCAGTCTTTTTCATTATAAATTCAAAATGTGCAGCTTACTTCTATATCATCAGCTATTTTTGCAATTGCATCGTCCAATTTTGATTGCAACTGTTTCATTGATGTATCAATTTCGTGTATTCCAGATTTATCGTTGTAGGTATTATCATAATTTAAGAAACCATCTAAATTACATTGAGAAGGATTATATTCTTTATTCTCTGAGTGGTATAGGCTGACAATTTCTTTTTCTATTTTGTCTCCAAACCTTGGAAACTTTAAAAAGTCCCAATATTTTATTGCCATACTACCTCCGTTTCCACCAACAGCATATGAATCTATCATTCCATTTGCCCTGTACCAATCTAAGAACAGTTTAACAAAAATACTTTTTGTTAAATCATCCGAATTGTGGTTTAGGGTTATTCCATGTATATTGGTAATGGTTTTATCTGATGTTTCAAATATGACCAGAGATCGACCCTTTTCGTTACCTTCTGCCCCAAAAATTATATCCCCAGTTTTTAAGGTCTTAAGTCTGTTTGGATTACCAAGATATTCTATCTGTGAAACAGTACCATATTTTGAAATGAAATTCGGAAGAATGAGCGTGTAAAAACCAGCCTTCTTTTCTTTCGTTTGAATTGAAATACCAATATTAGATATTTGCAAATTTTGTCCTCTGCTAATGTCAAACCCCATTTCTTTTATTGTTTTATAACCATGTGCATAATTATGAACTAAAAACTGTTTGTTTTTAAATTCTTCTGTATATAGTGCTGAATCCATCCTATCAAGTTCCATAATTTCATTAAGTGTGGGTTGAGAAAATGTATACGTTATTTCCTTTTGATTAGATGTAAGCTCCTGTTGTATCATATTTATAATTGAATTGTGCTTTTCCCGTATAGCAATTTCCTTATTGATTATAGCCTGCATTAATAATTCTATGTAGCGTATAGTATCGTTGCCTTTTGTTTTTGGCATAGGAATTTTACATTCTAAAAATTTTGTTTTGCCATGTCTTATTGTAGAACCACGAGGAACGATAAAATCTATCTGCTGTCTAAAAAGGTCATTCTTAATAAACGCAAGTAAATACAATTTATACTTCTTAATTGGTAATCTGTATATTCCACCGCATAGCATTGAATTTGGATAATCCTTATCAAGAATTACTATTTCACCTACATTACTATCCTTAGATATGATAATATCGCCTTTCTTTAAATTCATGCTTACAAAAGCCTGATGTTTGATATACTCTGTAGCATCCTTCGTCTCATTCAAAAGATATGATTCTTCTTGCAATGCTTTTGTTTTGATAAATACATAATTAGAAGAATCAACATAGCAATCACTTCCTACTTCAATTCCGAGGTCTGATCTTAAAAGCGGGCGTTCAAGGAAATCAGCAACAGTTTTAATATTACTATTTTTAATACAGAATGTTTTATATTGTGTTGCCGATAGGGTAAAATTACGTTCCGTTATCTCGTTCAAGGTTGTATATTGAGGAATGTCTATGTATGTTTTCATTATTTTGCACCCCTCTCATTATAGAAATAGTTTTTTGAGTGTATCTTCTTGGCTGTTACACCATGCCTTGAATGCAGCAACTGTTTCTGTGAATTCTTCATCAAGTTGTGCTGTTCCATCTTGATTAATCTCTTTTTCAAAAGTTACTGGATTAATGCGGTACTTAGTCTCAAAACACTTAACTTTATTTTTAGTTTTGACCTCGTATCCAACCTTTTTGATTTCCTTAGAAAAAACTTGATAATTATTTTTTTTGAGTATTTGCAACTCTTTCTTCGACGGCTTGTATGCAAAAATTAAAGTAGGAGATACACCTGCTTCAGCAAAAATATTCGGAGGTAAATCGACTATAGCTACGATTCGCATATTCTCACAAAGCCATTTTCGAGCTTCCTTATGTGCATCAATGGAAGCTATGGAATTAGATAGAACTATTGCCATTCGCCCGTTTTCTTTTAAAATACGCACAGCGTTTTCTAAAAAGATAACACCCATGTCAATCTTAGTTTGTCCGTACCGATTCCATAATTCGTAGCATTCGGCAATGGATAGTTCATCTCCATTAGGCACCCATGAGCGCGCTTCTCCAAAAGGGGGATTGGTTAATACTATATCAAATTTCTTTAGATGTTTTCCGTCAACACGGTTGTCCCACTTGCCGTTGTAATTATGAGGTCTTGTAGGAGTTTGCGGTACCAGTTGGATTACTTCTCCATCATCACTAAATTTTGAAAGAATAGAACCTAAACCATCGCTCTGTGCTTCAATCGTTGCATTACCGTCACCATTTAATAGCATATTTAGAGTAGCAAGCTTAACCATATCCTCATCAATATCCATACCATAGACATTTGTATCGTCCAATTTACCATTGGATTTTACATAAGATACGGATAGAAAATCTGCAATTCCAACAGTAGGGTCAATTATACTATCATCATGTTTAGGATTAACTATATCTACAACAAAATCAATGATTTGTAACGGAGTAATAAATTGGGCGTTATCTGCCTTGCTAAATTGTGATGCAAATTCATAGAACACCAACTGGTATAGGTTGTTCCTTTCAGAATGTGTAAAACTGTAATTCTGAAATTGTTTTACGATTTGAATAGCGACCTTCACTTGATTTATGTTAGTCCCATTAAAATAATTTTCATTAAGTATCTTTGTATATGATGTTTTAGCATCAATGCGCAGACTTTCTAAGCGGTTGAGAAAATCTTGAATACTGTCATCAGTGAGGGTAGAATATTGCTCTTCGACGGGATTGATATAAAACCTTAAATTTCCGTTATTATGCTTCTCATCATATATTTTTAATGCAATGAGTTGAATAAGTATATTATACCCTTTTTGGTTTACCAATCCGCATTTATCCATTGTGTGCAAAATTTGGTATAAAGCATCGTTCAATTTGCGCGAGTCATTTTTTGATATAGTTCCTAACTCGGATAAACTTCTGCCTGCATAGTTTGTAATTTTTTTAGTATCTTCATCATATGTGAGCATTTCATCAAAAGACAAGATATTAGCATATGCATCCGGAACATCAAATGTTGCATCAATTTTGCCTTTGCTTTCAACATTGAACTCATCACTTAATCTAAGATATCTCTTTCCAGAACTCCTAAATAGGTATAATCTACCTTCGTCATACAGAACACCAAAGACGGTGTGTTTAGAAGATTCGTTCATATAGGCTTTTAATTGACTATTAAAAACACCTTTTATATCTTTGCTATTTTCTTTTTTGAATTCAAAACCACAAAGCAGGTGTTCTTTAAGCCAATTTAACTCATCCCATTTAGAATCATCTTTCTTGGTATGTAGTGCTTCATAATGAGAAAACCAATCTTTATCATCAAAAATTGCACCATCAAGTTTTATAGGAGCAGCAGACTTGTTACCTTTTGGGAAAGAGACCTCAGTGCCTATAAAATCCTTAGAACAAAGCCCAGAATTAATCATGCTATGAATAAACTGCCACTTATAATACTGTTCATTATGAGTACCGTCTTTCTTAAAGAGATTTGTTTCTTGTTTACCGACTGTTAAATGCACAGGGACAATACAGTCGATTTTCTTATCCGTAAAATGAGCGAGATCAAAATTAATCTTATTAATTTCAAATGACGAATTCATATTTTATTTCCTCCATCCTGCACCTCATTAGGTACAAATTCTAAAATATCATCAACCTTGCAGTCTAAAACCCTGCAAATGGTTTCTATGCTCTCCAAAGACACATAGTTGTTGCGTTTAAGCCGGGTTAATATATTACCAGAAAATCCAGCTCTGCGTTGTAATTCAACATTGGATATGTCTTTTTCAATCATCAAGTGAAATAACTTTTTATAGCTGACAGCCATTCCGCACCTCCATGTGTTTCGTGGTATAATATGTCCATCTTATCACGCAAAAGTGATAATTACAATATGAAGATGTAAATTTCACAATTAACTTGCCTACCAAAACGGTACTCGAGCATATCAACCTTATAAAACTAAATTGAGCAATGAAAATGAGGAAAATGACTTGCTATTATCCTTTTTCAGAGCAATATATGTAGTGAAGGAGGTGCCGCATGAGTAGGGACTGGACACAGGAAGAATTACAGAATGCAAGCAAGGCTATGAAAGAAGCTGGGCATTTAGGATATGAAGAATTTTGCGAACAGCTGAACAAGACTATTTTCACAGGATTATGCAAGGATGCAGATAATAACCTTATTAGAATCAGTGGCCCATATAACTGCAAAGAAGAATTAGAAGAGCAACTGCAGGAGCATTTCAGCCTCTTGAAAGTAATCACAGTGTTATCTGAGGAGGACATTGCTTTTATCAAGGAAAATCTCAAATAAGCCATCACTAAAATAAGCCTCGTTACTGTACCCACACTGGGCATGGTAGCGAGGTTTATTTTTTGTTTCTGCCATGACAAAGTCTTTTAGATCTTTCGCTTGGGGTGCATCAAGTTTTAATGTGGAAGTTATAAAGAAACAACCTGTGAAGGTTCCGACAAAAAATAAAAAACCAGATTATAGCGTTATGGAATCTTTGATATCTGCAGTGCAAAAGCTTGTCATTAAGGATGTTGTGTTATATGCTGACAAGAAAATTGCTGCCACAAAAAACATTGTAAGAGAAGAATATGATTAATAAAGTGATTCTTTAAAGGGAGGATAGGGGTTAGAACTAAATGATTTCCAAAAGACTTTCTTTGGAAATTAATGATGACTTTGGTCTTGAAGAAATCTGGGAAAAAGAAATCTCTATTTTACTGAAAACTTAGATAAAACCATTAATTATATTTTAAATGACTGTCCTGATGAAGAATTCTACTGGATGAGTGAAGTTTTTGAAGAAATTGTGCAAAATACACAAAATATAGATTTTATTAATGCCATTAAAGAAAGACTAAAAAAGGTATCTAATGAAAAATACTATAAAGACATAGAACAAGAAATAGAAGATGCTGTAGATTATTTAGAATAATTTTAAAAAACCACACTCGAGAGTGAAATCTTTAGTGTGGTTTTCCTTTGCTCCGCTTGAAGCTGTTCATTTAATTTTCATTCAATCCCTATGTGAAAGCTTCTAATGGGTGGCATTTTTGTTCGGCAAAGGACACGAGTTTAATACAAAATGCACCCGATAGCCTTGCTTCCGTTTGTTGGGTGAACACCCTTACAGTTTCCCGTTTGTTCCGTGTGTAGGGGTGAACACCCTTGATACATAAATAAAGCCAATACTCTTCAATACTATTTTTCGTGCTTCCAATTCTTTGATCTCAGTTTTTTGGAGCGGGAGCCTTCACAACAATTAACTCCAAGGTTTCATCATGCAGATTTTTTACATTCATTTTTGTTTGAAATGGAATCTTTAGAAGAGTGCCGGATTCATATTCATGTATGTCCTGTTCGTCCAAGCCAATGGAGAGAATTCCGCGAACGATAGTCATGTATACGTTTGAATTGGAAAAATGCTCAGGCAAGCCCTCGCTTTTGTTAAACACCATATGCAGATAGTGTACATTCTCATCAAAGATGATCCTCTCTACAGCTTTGTCATTACCCTTTGATAATTTAAATATCTGTTCAACCATTGCGGTATACCTCCTGGTTTTATATTCTTTGCAGTGATCTCTATTATATCATAACGAGTTACCATTACTTGTTGTAATTACAACAAGTAATGTCTTATCACACGTTCCTACCGTAGTGAATGGCGTTTTTGGGACAAACCTGACGACAACTTGTGCATTGAAGGCACAATGCGGTGTTTATCTCAGCCTTATTATCCTCAGAAGAAACAACGATAGCATGTGAGGGACAGTCTTTTTCACATAACTTGCAGCCGATGCAGGCATCCCTATCTACTCTTTCAGAAAGCCTCGCAAAGCGGCCAAAGGTCCTTTGCAGAGCACCAAATGGGCAGATAAGGTTATGAAATACCTCCGGTTTATATCTTAGTGTGATTAAGACCGATAAAACCAGCCAAAAAGGCAAAATCGGCAGATTAATTTGCAGCAGTCTTTTTGATAAAATCATAACCGCTATGCTAACGCCTAAGGCTATCCAGGTGAAATACCCATTTTTCAGCCATTTGGGAGATTTCGATGTTTGGAGTTTCATTTTTTTAGACAGCCACTCAACGGGAAACATCAGGGTATTCATAGGGCAAACATATCCGCAGTAAACTCTACCAAAAATTAGAGCGGCAACCAGGCTCACTCCAAACAATATAAGCCACAGCATTACTTTCCCATTTACCAGTAGAAACAGAAAAAGTGCAAGAAAAAATATACGAATGATGTTGATTATGTATTTCATGATATATTCGCCTCCTATTGATATATCCTTATTATAATGTTAGAATATATAAAAAGGTGTTACCAATGTAACACCTTCGGAGGTTTTATGAAAAAAAACATGGAATTGATGGGTCAGATTGACCTTATGAAATCAATAACGCCACAAGAAATTGAGTCGTACTTAATTGAAGGAAGCTGCAAAATCACTCAATACAAAAAAAACAATATTGTTCATTTCGTAGGGGAAGTCTGCTCGAAGCTTGAGATTATTCTCTCTGGCAAAGTGGTTATTGAGCGCATTGATGAGTCAGGCAATCTAATGACAATAGCGGAGTTTTTGGGTGGTGATGTTCTTGGCGGCAACCTTATGTTTTCAAAAAATCCTTATTATCCGATGACCGTCACAGCCAAAGAAGCGACACTGATTTTGGAGATTAACAAGGATCGTTTGTTTCGATTATTTTCGGATAATCATGAATTTTTAAGCAGTTACCTTGAGTATGTATCAGACCATACGGTAATCCTTGGAGACAGAATCAAGCACTATGTGAATAGGACCATCCGGGAAAGTATAATAAGCTACTTGAATTTTGAGAGCAAAAAACAAAATTCGAGTATAATTAAGCTTAGCATGACAAAAAAGGCGTTAGCCGAAA
>JAAYFB010000396.1 GCA_012728465.1 Proteiniphilum sp.
TATACGGCTAAGCCATAAGATGACGTCTGTTGTCAAGCATTCTGCCCTGCCCCAAAGCGTGAAGTAATGTTATTAAATAGCGTCATCTTAATTATAATAGCCATAAATTGCATCTGCTATTTCGGGTTTCGGTACTAATTTGCACTCAATAATAGGAAAACAATATGCAAATCGCGTTTTTTCCACCAGACAACAAACGTCTTTTACAACACCTTCCTCTCGGGAAACAAAAAGTGGTTCGTTATTTGTGGCTTTTGGTAGCAAAAACTTCTCAATAGCTACTTGCAAACGCATTATTGGACCCAAATGTGATCGAACAACTCTAGTATTACTTGGCATTAAGTGCTAAAAGTATGAATACCCTATGTGTAATTGCATAGTTAATACAAGTATGAGCAAATATGTTGCTCTCCTCTAAATATAACACAATATTAAAATATTCGCATGCTCAAGATACTACGTTTTGCTATCATAACCAATTCAATAATGTTTATATCTCCGTATAATTATACATCGATCTATTTGTAAAATTCTTTTTCGAGGCAAACAAAAATATATGGTAACACCAATATTTACTGTGCAATGAACCAAATTGAAGAATTTTATTTACACATAACATTTTTTTCAAAGAGTATTGATTACATTTGTAGCCTATTTATATATAATGAGACATAAAACTAAAATGAAGAGAATAAACTATATCTTTCTGTCACTATTAGGTTTACTGATAATAGGCACGTCGTGCAACAAACAAAAAACATATTCAGAGAGATTAAAGGATGAATCCAAGTCTATAGATAAGTTTATATCTAAAAATAAACTTGTGATATTGAAAGATTTTCCTGCTGATGGAAAATTCAAAGAGAATGAATTTTTCCGTGATGTAGCCACTGGCGTATATTATAATATTATAGAAACTGGCGACACCGCTGGAGTCTATAAGCTAGATTATGGTCAAGAAGTACACATCCGATTCAAAGGATTAAGCTATTTTGCCTCCGATAAAGACACTACTAAGTATGACAATATGGACCCCATAAGAAGTCCATTTCCTGAAACATTTACATACAGAGGCCCCGTAAACATAGAGACTCGCTCGCTTTATTCTGGAACTACACCAGGATGGTTTGTACCCTTACAAAAAGTTGGACACAACGGAAGAGTGAAAATGATTATTCCATTTACTTGGGGATCTCAAAACGAAGTACAATCCTACAATCCTACATACTACGACCTGGTAGTTTACAACTGGTATAATTAAAAAAACAATTTATTCATAAATAGGTTATTATGACTCTTATTAAATCCATATCGGGTATCAGAGGCACTATCGGTGGAGAAGTTGGTGACAACCTTACACCTATAGATATTGTAAAATTTGCCTCGGCTTATGCTGATTTCATAAAAAAATATTCGGGCAACCAACAACCCAAAATAGTTGTTGGACGTGATGCGCGTATTTCTGGCAAAATGGTACACAACATCATTACAGGAACTTTAGTGGCTATGGGCTGCGAAGTAATAGATGTAGGTATGGCAACTACGCCAACCACCGAAATAGCTGTAGTGAAAGAGGGAGCTTCGGGTGGTATTGTAATTACTGCTAGCCACAACCCAAAACAATGGAACGCACTAAAGCTATTAAATAATAGAGGAGAATTTCTGAATGCTGACGAAGGAGAGGAGATACTTAAAATAGCTGACGAAGAGGCATTCGAATATGCATTAATTGATAACATAGGCTCTATAACAACAAAACAATATCTAGAAGAGCACATCAAACATGTGCTCAGCCTGGATTTAGTTGATGTAGAAGCGATTAAAGCCGCAAATTTCAAAGTAGCTGTAGATGCTGTAAACTCAATTGGTGGCATTGCAGTTCCCGAATTATTATATGCACTAGGAGTTAAGCAAGTATTCAAACTACACTGCCAAGCCCACGGAAACTTTTCGCACAATCCCGAACCTCTTCCCGAACACTTAACAGAACTATCGTCACTGATGAATAGCTCTAAAGCAGATGTAGGCTTTGCCGTTGACCCTGATGTGGACAGATTAGTAATATATGCCGAGAATGGTGAACCATTTGGCGAAGAATATACACTAGTGGCAGTGTCAGACTACATATTGGCAAATACTCCGGGCAACACGGTTTCTAACTTAAGTTCTACACGTGCACTCAGAGACGTGACGGAGAAACATGGAGGTAAATATTATGCTGCAGCTGTAGGCGAGGTAAATGTGGTTACCAAAATGAAAGAAGTAAATGCAGTAATTGGTGGCGAGGGCAACGGTGGTGTGATATACCCCGATAACCACTATGGGCGTGATGCACTAACAGGTATTGCACTATTCTTGTCTAAACTAGCTAAATCGGGCAAAAAAGTAAGCGAGATTAGAGATAGTTATCCAAGCTACTTTATGTCAAAACAAAAAGTAGAACTTACCGCAGACACTAACACTGACGCAATTCTGCAAAAAGTGAAAGAGTTATTTAAAAATGAAAGCATTATCGATATTGATGGTGTAAAGATAGACTTCCCTGAGAAATGGGTGCATCTTCGCAAATCTAACACAGAGCCCATCATACGTATCTACTCAGAAGCGAAATCGCAAGAGGAAGCTAACAACTTAGGTAAACAGATAATAGATATTATACAAAGTTTTTAATAATAGAAAATTGATACTAATTTAAAAATTACCGTAGATTAAACTCACCATAGTGTTTTTAATTTACGGTGATTTTTTATTTGAATTTTAAATTGTTGATTGCAATCATATACCTTGATATTTAGAAGATGCTAACACATACGACAATGAATATCTGCAAATGATAATCAAACACAGCAATGGATATACAAAATAGGTTGTCAAAACTGAAAGCATCTACAACAAATGAATGTTTTAGCAAAATGAAGGAACAACTCATCAGTAACGAAGACATAAGAAAGCTACACCCAGTCTTTGAAAAAAAGAATGGAGAAAACTACATAAAAATAAGTAGAAAAGTCACAGGCTTGGATATTGCTTGCGAAGTTTACGATAATTCGAAGCACTTAGTAGGCGTGGAGTTCACTACTGACTTGCTTGACAAATTGGGAATAGAAAGGAACGTGATTAATGGGCACATATTAGAGCAGTACAAAGATCAACCTTTCATTACTGTATCTAACCATCCCAACGGGCATGTTGATGGCATTGCACTGATAGAGACTGTTGCATCACGAGTAGAGAACTTTAAAGTGATGGTTAATTTCATCCTAGGTTTTGTTGACACAATGGAAGACAACTTCATAACAGTCAACCCATATAAAGAGAGCGATAAGAAACATATTTCTCTTTCGGGAATCAAGGAGAGTATTGCTCACATTAAAGAAGGGCATCCATTAGGCTTTTTCCCTGCAGGGTCTGTTTCTCGACTTAAACTGAGAAAAGGTAAGTTTGACATAGTGGACAGAGAGTGGCAGGAATCTGTAGTCAAACTCATTGCTAAATCAAAAGTACCCGTTATTCCAATTCATATCGACTTTAGAAATAGTTACCCATTCTATGCATCACGGTTTATACACTGGACTTTGCAAACTATGGCTTTATGTCATGAGCTTAAAAACAAGGATGGAAAGACTATGACTATAACTATAGGCGATCCGATTATGCCTGAAGAAATTAAATTATTCAAAAAGATGGATAAACTTGGGAACTTTTTGAAAGAAAAGACATACGCATTAGCAAAAAAGGGATAATTTTGCTATATTAGTAAATTACATATTTATATTGTATTTATTTTATGGCTAAACAAAACATTCAACAGGTTAAACAGCGCTTTGGCATCATAGGTGTATCACCCAAGATTGATAGAGCTATTGATATTGCTCTTCAAGTGGCACCCACAGACCTTTCAGTGCTCATTACTGGAGAGAGTGGAGTTGGTAAAGAAAATTTCCCGCAAATCATACACCAATATAGCCACAGGAAGCATGGACCATACTTTGCCATTAACTGTGGGTCTATCCCAGAGGGAACTATAGACTCTGAGCTTTTTGGTCACGAAAAAGGATCTTTTACTGGAGCTATGTCCACACGTAAAGGATATTTTGAAGTAGCCGATGGTGGCACTCTATTTCTTGACGAGGTAGGAGAGCTACCATTATCCACACAAGCAAGACTATTGAGAGTTCTAGAAACTGGCGAGTTCATAAAAGTAGGCTCATCTGTAATAGAAAAAAGCAATGTAAGAGTAGTGGCTGCCACAAATTTGGATATGACATCAGCTATCGAAAAAGGAAAGTTTAGAGAAGATCTTTTCTATCGTCTCAATTCAGTTCCCATAAGAATAGTTCCATTACGAGATAGAAAAAGTGACATCATTTTATTGTTTAAGAAGTTCTCGATTGATTGTGCCGAAAAGTATATGATGCCAGTAATAACTCTCACTGATGAGGCCATAAATCTTATGAAGGAATATAACTGGCCAGGCAATGTTCGTCAGCTTAAAAATATTGCTGAGCAAATATCAATTATAGAGCATGAGCGTGTTATAACTTTAGAAATACTTGAAAAGTATATTCCTAAAGTAGAATCCACGTTACCCGTACTAGCATCAAAAGCAAAAGATGCTGATTACAAATCTTTTGCTTCAGAACGCGAAATTCTTTATCAGGTATTATTCGATATGAAGAAGGATATTAATGAGCTTAAAAGGGTTGTTAATACTATCATGAGCAAAAGTGCTAATGATAGCGAAATAGACACCCCCCTACACTCGGCTATAATAACGCAAGACAATACCACCCTTACTATACCCTTAAAGTATGAGGAAAACAAAAAAAAGAAGCGAGTAGCAAAAAGCAAATCTGAATTACCTGATGTGCAAGATGTGACAGATATGAAAGAGCTATCAGTTTCGATAGCCAAAGAAGAAAAAAAGACATTAATACAAGCTCTTAAAAAGCATGAAGGCAAACGTAAAGCTGCTGCTAAAGAACTCGGCATCTCAGAGCGAACTTTATATAGAAAGATTAAAGAATTTAATATCGATTTATAATGAAGAGAATATTAACCCTAATGGTAGCTTTTTCGCTATTATCAGCGTGCTCCATATCATATA
>JAAYFB010000397.1 GCA_012728465.1 Proteiniphilum sp.
TAGGCTTTCATTCATTTTTAAAAACTAGCAATTATTCAAAAATAACACTAGAGTATAAGAATATGCACGAGTTTCGTCGTGGAGGCGATAGCCTTAATCAACAGCCATATAGATCATTTATTGCTGAGCAGGCTGAGCACGGAATAAATAGTGGTTCGCTTAAGTTTGATCAGTTTACTCCGAATCAGAAAAATAAGTTTAGCCTGTTTTTAGCAGTTCATCACACAGATAGAAAGTCGTATTATGGTGCTGGAAATCCATATGTGGATAGAGTGCCTGAACTGCATGAGGATATGACTGCTGATGAAATAGAGAATATAAACACTATAAATGAGAACAATTTGATTAGAATCAATTCATTTGGAAAATCGGAAGAATTGAGTTACCAAATAGGTGGACATTACACACATATGTTTGATAAACTTTGGTTTATGCCATCTGAGCTAACTTCAGGTATCGAATATTTCGGTAGCAATCTAAAAGACCAATCTGGTTACAGAAAAAATGGACTGTCGCAACAAGTGCGTGTGGCAAGTGCCTTTGCACAAAATGAGTGGAAAACAGATATGTGGGGTTTTCTTATCGGAGTTCGTGCCGATAATCACAATATGATGAAAAAGCCAATAGTTTTCCCTAGAGCAAATGTAAGGTATAATCCTAACGAAAACGTGAACTTACGTCTTACTTATAGTGAGGGGTATCGTGCTCCACAAATATTTGATGAAGATTTGCATGTTGACATAGCGGGAGGTGATGTGATAATAAGGGAATTATCTGCTAATCTTAAAGAGGAACATTCGCATAGTGTCAGTGGTTCGGTAGATACTTATGCAGAAGTGGGGATGTTTCAAGTAAATGCATTGGTAGAGGGATTTTATACACGTCTTCGCAATCCATTCACAGATGTGAAACGAGGTGGTATTATATATGTTGAAAACTCTGATGATGGAGCTCAGGTGTATGGCATCAATCTTGAGGGTAGGGTAGGCTACAGAACTCTTCTTGATTTGCAATTAGGTGCTACTTTCCAGCGCAGTCTTTATGACAATGCACGTAAATGGTGGGAGCCTGAATCTGATGAGGATATAGAGTTAGATGGAGTGGAAGCCACACGCGAAATGATGCGCACACCAGATGTTTATGCATATTTTGTAGCTACATGGACTCCAATTACTCAGCTCAGCGCATCGCTCTCGGGAAATTATACTGGCAGAATGTATGTGCCACATGAGGCTGGTTTTGGTGTTGAGGGAGTGGATCGCTTCTCAAAGAAGAATGTTACTGAGCACACCCCCTCTTTCTTTGAGCTTAACTTGCGTGTATCTTATGATTTTAATATCTATAATGATAATAAACTGCAACTTAATGCTGGGGTACAAAATATCTTCAACTCTTATCAAAAGGATTTTGATACAGGTGCTGGTCGTGCCTCTAAGTATGTGTATGGACCGGGGATGCCTAGGTCATTTTTTGCAGGGGTGAAGGTGGTATTTTAGAGAAAAACAGCTATATCAATTTGAGAAAAAGGAAAGGTGATATGTTTAGATATTGCCTTTCCTTTTTTTTGAATTGTATTATATATTTGTCGCTATAATTCTAAAAGAATAATATTATAGAATAGCA
>JAAYFB010000398.1 GCA_012728465.1 Proteiniphilum sp.
GCCTCCTTACGTCTCACTTCTTTTAAGCCCAAAGCTTTACCATAAAAATCAATACTTTTCTGAAGATCAAGTACATTTATATTGTAGTGATCAAATCTACTTTTAATTTCCATATCTGTTTTTATAAATTAAATGTTTCTCCTTTTTTATTTACTGAAAGATATTCACAGTGTTGCAAACGTGCATACCTCTCAAACTCATTTGCCTTATCGTAATTTTCTCCAAAATGCATGGGCAGCAAATAATCTACAGCCACACGATCTACAAACTGCTCTGCACCTCGCATATAGTCTTTGCCAAGGCGTGGATCAATAGGGAACATTGCTAAATACACTTGATTTGTATGTTCTGCAACTAGCTCCAACTCACAAAGATAACTATTTTCGTATCCAGCAGCTTCTATTTTAGAAACTTCTTCGTTCCAATGCCAGTTATTTAAATCGCCTGCATGAAAAATCTTCTTATCCCCTACTCTCAAACCAAATGAGCCTCCCACATCGGTAGATCCAAATGCAGTTACTCTCAAATTATCATCTTGGTAAATTTTCAAAATATCAAGTAGTACTATTCTGTCATCTTGAGGTAGAGTATGCACTTCGGCAACCTCCTTAGATAGAATATATTTTATATTCTTTTTCTTCTTTCCCCATTCAAATACCTCTTTATTATAATGGTCGGCATGAGAATGAGTACATAGCACATACAAATCCTCTTCTTTGTTTATCAAATAATCATTTATCCAATAAGTACCATCATCTCGTTTTACATCCTTATAGTAGTCAAAAAGCACTGAAAAGCCGTCGAATTCTAGCAAATAGCAACTGTGATATATATATGTTACCTTCATATGTTTCTAATTTAGTTAGTATAATAACAATCTATAGGGCTTTTGTTCAATTCATGAAGTTAAAAAAAGAAATACGAAGAGTTTATACTGATATCCTTTAAAGCATTTAAGAAATCAACATATTCAAATCAACACTATACACAGACATAAGTGTAGAATAATTCAACATCATATAAATTAATCTCAACAATTATATTTATATTTGAAATATTGTTATAAATTGCCTCGGTCTAACAACTTATTAAAAAAATAATAAAACTCAAACTAGTATGAAAAAGTATTTTGCAGAAATGATTGGTACTATGGTATTAGTACTTATGGGCTGTGGTGCAGCAGTATTTGCAGGTGCAGGTCAACCCTTTGATTCGGTAGGCACATTAGGTGTCGCTTTTGCTTTTGGTCTTTCAGTAGTGGCAATGGTATATACAATAGGTAGCATATCAGGTAGTCATATAAACCCAGCCATCACACTTGGTGTTTTTATTTCGGGGCGTATGAGTGGTAAGGATGCAGCAATGTATATGTTGTTTCAGGTTATTGGTGCAATCATTGGTTCATCCATTCTTTGGTTCTTAGCTAAAGACTCTGGCTCCAGCACAACACTTACTGGAGCAAATGGATTTACAGATGGGCACATGGCACAAGCATTTGTAACTGAAATGGTATTTACTTTCATTTTTGTGTTAGTAGTGTTAGGCGTTACTGCCAAAAATGGATTGAGCAACTTTGCAGGCTTAGCTATAGGACTTGCTCTTGTACTAATCCACATTGTAGCTATTCCAATCACAGGCACATCAGTTAATCCTGCTAGAAGCATAGGACCTGCAATATTTCAGGGAGGTGAGGCATTATCACAATTATGGCTATTTATTGTCGCTCCATTCTTAGGTTCTGCTATAGCAGCAGGAGTGTGGAAAGGAATTACTGTAGAGAACGACAAATAACTATTTAGCTACAAGCCCGAAAATAGTGCATCCAAAATTTACACTACTCTATGAACTAATTTTTGTGATATATGTTTCACTATTGCACATATTTTATAATTTTGTGCAGTTATTA
>JAAYFB010000399.1 GCA_012728465.1 Proteiniphilum sp.
AAAAGCAAGACCTATGGATAAGGAATGGGTACTGAACATTAAGCAACAATGCGACGACAAAGATATAGCATTCTTTTTCAAACAGTGGGGCACTTGGGGAGCAGACAAGATAAAGAGAAACAAAAAACTTAATGGCAAGGAACTTGATGGTAAGGTTTGGCAGCAATTCCCTGAAGTGATAGAGGAGAACTTTGTTGTTTAAAATATTCTAATCTAAGGTAAGACAAATAACAATAAAACATATCTCTCTTATGTGATAGTAATGTGACAACAAGAACTCACCAAACCATACAACCATGAATATCAACAACATGTCATGTGATACTTATGTGATAGAAGCTATCAAACAAGAAAGGGAGTGCATTATTATTTGCGTTGTGAATAATAGAAATGAAGATATGACTTAGGATTACGCTTTCACTTACTAACCACTCACAAACAAAACGAGAGCACAACCCTAAAGTCATACTCTCGCAAATTTATTATTATCATTTGTTGTACTAAAGATGTTTTGCCCCTACAAATTATCTTTGTAATACTTAATCACCTTCTCATACAAATACTTTCGCGACTGCACAATGGAGTGATCTTGGTCAGGGAAGTAGAACATATCGAAATGCTTTCCAGCTTCAATCAAAGCTCGAGAGTACTCAATAGAATTTTGAACATGCACATTGTCATCCGTTGTGCCATGGATTAATAGCAGATTACCCTCAAGCTGGTTTGCCAATGCTATTGCCGAGCCTTTAGTGTATCCATTATTATTTTGCTGAGGTGTACGCATAAATCTCTCGGTGTAAACAGTATCATAAAATCTCCAATCGGTAACGGGTGCTATTGCCACACCTGCTTTAAAGATACCACTACCACGGCTCATACTCATCAGCACGTTGTAGCCACCATAGCTCCAGCCCCAAATACCTATTCTATTGGCGTCCACATAGGGCAATGTGCCAAGATGACGAGCTGCAGCCACTTGGTCGTCAGATTCCATTATGCCAAGATTGAGATACGTCTGCTTGCGAAACTCTTCGCCACGAGCTCCCGTGCCACGACCATCTATGCTAGCCACCACAAAGCCCTCATTTGCCATAGCAAAGTGCCAGCCAGCATCGTATCGATCTTGTACTTGCTGTGAGTTGGGTCCACTATATTGAATCATAACCACTGGATATTTTTTAGAAGCATCAAAGTTTGTTGGTTTTATTATCCAACCATTAAGCTGAGTGATGCCATCAGCAGCGGGAACTTTAATAAATTCTTTTTGAGGCAAACGAGCTGCCTGCAAGTTGGTTGCGGTCTGCACATTATCTTCCATCACTCTTATTTGCTTGCCATTGGCATCATGCATGGTGATGTATGTAGGAGTAGTAGAGTTTGAGTATCTATTCACAAAATATCTACCATTGTTGCTAAACGAAGCACTATTAGTTCCTCTTTTTTCAGACAGCTTTATATGCTTTGGCTTATCAATATTTACTTTGTAAACGTTTCTATGCATAGGACTTTCGTCTGCGGCCTCATAATAGACCGTATTTGAAGTAGCATCTACCGCCAAAAGATTGGTCACATCATATTGCCCAGTAGTTAGTTGGCTTTGTAGTGTGCCCGTGTATCCGTAAATGTATATTTGGCTGAAGCCATCCTTCTCCGACACGTAAGTAAATTTATCTTTGAGGAAATGAATATGTCTCAATAGCTCCGAGTCAATATAATACTTGCTTTCCTCACGTAGCACTAGCTTAGCAACGGTGGAGCGAGGATTGATGAAGTACATCTCAAATTTGTTTTGATTTCTATTAAGAGTCATTGCCACCAGTTCCTGCTCGTTGGCTGTAAAGGTGATGCGAGGGATATATCCATCGGCCTCTAGCGGAAGCTCCATTGTGCGAATGGTTCTCGCTTCGATATCGAATACTCTTAAATCTACAGAAGAGTTTTTCTCGCCAGCTTTAGGATATTTATATGTGTAGAAACCGGGGTAAAGTTCTTTTTTAAATGTTTGAAATTGATACTGTCTTACTTGCGACTCATCACTTCTCACAAAAGCCAAAAGTTTGTTGTCGGGCGAGAACTCCATAAGTTGAGTTGTAGCAAACTCCTCCTCGTAAACCCAGTCTGTGGCACCATTGATTACTTTGTTAAGCTCACCATCTTTAGTTACTTGCGATTCAGTATCGAAGTCGAACTTTGCTAACCATATGTCATTATTGCAAACATATGCCAACATCTTTCCATCGGGAGAAAAGGTTGGAATCATCTGCTTGTCGGCATTGTTGGTAAGCTTGCGCACCATATTGCGGCGCACATCATGATAGTAATAAGTGGCTTTAAATGAGTGACGATATATTTGCTCTCTATCACGATATACTATAACTCTAAACTCATCGGGGCTCACCTTGAAACCCTGAAAGGTGTCAAAGTTGCAATCGCGTGCAGTACGAGTATTAAATAAAGTATCCACAGCATTACCCGTAGCATAACTAAACTTAATGACAGCATTGTTCTCGGGGTTCATTTGATAATAGTGAATTCCATCGGGTGCCGATTCCATATGCTTAACCCCACGGGGGCTTAATGTTCCATCCACCAACTGTTGCAAGGTGTAGTGTTGTGCCTGTGTTGCACCAAAGCAAAACACAAGCAGTAGAGATAAAATTGTTTTATTCATTATTATTGTTTTATGTATATTTCAAAATTGTTTCAAGACA
>JAAYFB010000400.1 GCA_012728465.1 Proteiniphilum sp.
TATGGCTACTCGCTTAATGTGATTGACATCGACCCATCATTTACCATTGGTGAGATAGCACGTAATAGGCAATTGATTATTGCGCAACTAGAAGCAGATGGAGTCCTCAATTTGAATAAAGAGATTGAGTTGCCTGAATTATTAAAAAGAATAGCTGTGATATCGTCGCCTACAGCTGCTGGATATGAAGATTTCCATGATCAGTTGGCTAATAATAGTTATGGGTTTGCTTTTCAATGCATGTTATTCCCAGCTATTATGCAAGGTGAGCGTACCCAACAATCTGTTATCGACGCTTTGGATAGTATCTATAATCATATGGAGCTATTTGACGCAGTGGTAATTATCCGTGGTGGGGGTTCATCGTCCGATTTAAGTAGCTTTGACTCTTATGATCTTGCAGCAAATTGTGCTCAGTTTCCCTTACCTATAATTAGTGGTATTGGACACGAGAGAGATGTAACTGTAGTAGATGCTGTAGCACATACAAGGGTGAAAACTCCTACCGCAGCGGCTGAGTTTTTAATTGGGAGAATGGCAGATTCGGTTGCTCATTTGACGGAATTGCAACAACGGCTAATAGCCAATAGTCGCAATATTGTGGAAAAGGAAAAGACTATGATAACTAGTTTTTCTAGGATTATAGCTCATTCTGCAAATATATTCTTGATAAATGAACAGTCGCAATTGCATCACTCTAATACATTGCTTAAACACGGAGTGCAAAGGTTAATGCAAACTGAAATACATGCAATTTCCGATATTCAGCAATTTATAAAGATGGTGTCTCCAGAAAATATTCTTAAAAGGGGATACACTCTTACAATTAAAGATGGTAGGATTGTAAAATCGAAGGAAGATGTATCGGTTAACGATGCAGTTGAGACAATGTTCTATGATGGTAAAATTGAATCTATAATATCTAAAATATAAAGACATGACTAAAAAGGATTTATTTAGAGTAATACTCAAGTTGGCAGGTTTATACTTCATATTTACTGTCTTATTTAATACTTTTCCAAACTTGATAATGTTTATTAATTTTGGTGACAAAACTATTTTGTTAAACATACTTTTGACTATCGGAACTGTTGCTTTCTTTGTTTTGTTATTCTCATTCCTGGTCTTTAAACCCGATTTGGTAATAAATATCCTAAAGTTGGACAAGAACTTTGATGATGATTACATAATAATTAAGCGTCCTAGTTTGCTCAATATATTGCAAGTAGGTATTATTATTCTGGGCTTATCTGTTATCGTAAAGCAGCTTCCAATGTTTATTACAAAGTTATTTTTTCTTTTCAAAGCCTTAGTAGTAGATCCAGGAACGAGTATCAACTCGAAAATGAATATTGATATCCTTACAGATTATGTAAGTTGGACTACTAATATCATTTCACTAACAATATGCTTCTTGATGGTAACTAACAGCAAGGCAATATCGAATTACATTTTAACTAGAAACACTTCCAATAAAATAGACAAAAATAATGAGTAAACAAGAGCTAACATACACAAAAGCAAAGCAAGAATTAGAACAGATTGTGAAGTCAATAGAGTCGGGCACGCTTGATGTAGATGCACTTACCGATATGGTGAAACGCGCATCAGAATTGATAACATTTTGCAAAGAGAAGCTAGCCACAACAGATGATAAGTTGCAAAAACTATTAGATGAAATATAGATATGGATAATGGCAAAACTTGTAGTGTAGTCATAGTGGCGGGCGGTAAAGGACTAAGAGCTGGAGGTGAGGTACCTAAACAGTTCCAATTGCTTGGAGGTACACCTATGCTAATGCGAACTATTGAAGCTTTTTATAAATATGATAGTAATATCGAAATTGTTGTCGTACTACCAGAGGGCTATGATAGTTATTGGAATGAGCTTTGTAGAAGTTACGACTTTACGCTATCGCACAAGCTTGCTGTAGGGGGCGAAACTCGTTTTCATTCTGTGCGAAATGGTTTGCAAATGGTGAACCAAGATGGTATCGTGGGTGTGCATGATGCAGCTCGACCTTTTGTTTCTACAGATGTAATTGCTCGTTGCTACAACGAAGCAGAAATATTTCAATGCGGAGTTATTCCGGTAGTAGAAGAGCATAATAGTGTAAGAATAATGGTTGGGTATGAAAGTGAGCCATTCGATCGTTCTAAAATACGCATTGTTCAAACACCTCAAGTATTTCCTACTTCAATGCTAATTAATGCCTACAATGCTCCATACAAAGTGCAATTTACTGACGATGCTTCGGTGGCCGAAGCCGATGGTATTCAAATTAAACTTGTAGAGGGAGATAAGAGAAATATTAAGATTACTACATCTTTTGATTTTGAGATGGGAGAGTGGCTCGTAAAGTAGCTTTTAGTTATTAGTTACTACTTACATAATCATATAATTACTCATATTTTATAATCATATAGTAACAAGCTTCATGTTATTATATCTCAAAATGACATATTTTTATCTCATTTTGATTATCTTTGGGACCTAATTAATTAAATAACGCTATGGAGAAGATAGATAAGCTTGACAGACAGATATTGGATATTATTTCCCAAAACGCACGTATTCCTTTTAGAGATGTAGCAGAACAGTGTGGTGTATCACGTGCTGCAATTCATCAACGCGTGCAGCGTATGATAGAGAACAAGGTAATCACTGGTTCAGGATATCATATTAACCCAAAGGTTTTGGGCTATGCCAGCAATGCATATATTGGCGTAAAGCTTGAAAAAGGATCAATGTATAGAGAAGTGGTGCCAGAATTTGAAAAAATTGCTGAAGTGACAGAATGTCATTACACTACTGGTCCATATACACTGCTTGTAAAATTGTTTGCAAGGGATAATGAGCATTTGATGGATCTATTGAACAACAAAATTCAAGAAATACCTGGCGTAGTGGCTACTGAGACTATGATATCACTTAGCCAAAGTGTCAAACGTGAAGTGCCCATTGTTAAGAATAGTGACTTAGACGAAGATGACGATTCTTTAGAAGATTCAGAATAAAAAACTATTAGCCCAAATGTCAACTATACTATTTAACGAAATCATTTTTGGTCCTATACATAGCCGAAGACTTGGCTCATCTTTGGGAGTTAATCTACTTCCTTATGATGGTAAACTGTGCTCTTTTGACTGCATTTATTGTGAATGTGGTTTCAATAAAGATTTTCGTACGCACACTAAACTACCTTCTAGGACTAACGTAAAGGCTGCAATGGAGGACAAAATGATTTCTCTTAAGCGAGATCTAATTGCTGTGGATGTAGTTACCTTTGCAGGTAATGGTGAACCTACTATGCATCCTGATTTTGAGGGTGTAGTCGATGATACTATTGAGTTGCGTGACAAATACTTTCCCAATTCACTGATTAGTGTATTGACAAATGGCATGCACGTTGATAAAGTTTCTGTAAGGCGTGCATTGGACAAAGTTGACAATAATATTTTGAAGCTTGATTCAGCTTTTGACGCAACGGTGCATCTTATCGATAGACCCAATTCACCTGATTATACTGTGAGTCGACAAGTGGAGCGTTATAAGCAATTTAAGAACAGTATAGTAATTCAAACAATGTTTGTGCGTGGACAGTTTGAAGGTGCCACATTTGATAATACCACAGAGGAGGAGGTATCTGCGTGGTTAGATATCATTAAAGAATTGTCGCCTCGCGAAGTTATGATCTACACTATTGATAGGACAACACCAGCAAAAGATATTGAAAAAGTGTCTATTGAAAAGTTACGCCAAATTGCTTCTAGAGTAGAAGA
>JAAYFB010000401.1 GCA_012728465.1 Proteiniphilum sp.
GAAGCTATTGAACTAGCATTGCAAACTCCAAACTGTAAATACACATTGGGTAGTGTAATGAATCACGTTTCATTGCACCAAACAATTATTGGACTGGAGGCAGAAAAGCAAATGGAGATGACGGGTGAATATCCCGATGTGGTGATTGGTTGTTTTGGTGGTGGTTCAAACTTTTCTGGAATATCATTCCCTTTCTTGAGACATGTAATTAATGGAGATAAGAAGACACGATTTATTGCTGCCGAACCAGCATCTTGTCCAAAACTAACTCGTGGTGTTTTTAAATATGACTTTGGTGATGAAGCTGGATATACTCCGCTTATTCCTATGTTCACTTTAGGTCACAACTTTAGTCCAGCTAACATTCATGCAGGTGGGTTGCGTTATCATGGAGCAGGTAGCATTGTTAGTCAGCTGAAAAAAGATGACCTAATTGAGGCAGTAGCCATTCCACAGCTAGAAACATTTGAAGCAGGAGTTCTTTTTGCACAAACCGAAGGAATAATGCCTGCACCTGAATCGACTCACGCGATTGCTGCTGCCATTCGTGAAGCAAAAATAGCAAAGGAAGAGGGTAAGCAAAAAACAATTCTTTTTAATCTCTCTGGTCATGGATTTGTGGACATGGCTGCATATGATCAATTTCTATCGGGTGACTTAAAAAACTATGAGCTTACGCAAGAGGCGATAGAGGATTCGTTGAAGGATTAGTGATATTGTCATTTAGCTGTAGCTCATATTTGTGCTTTTGCTAACAACTAATCTACTGATAATATATACCCTGAACCCTCTGACATATAAATTATTATACGATATTAATGATAATCAAATAAAAAAAGTGCTAAAATAATTTGGTGGTTTCATAGTTAGTTATTATCTTTGACAGTAGAAAAATGAATGAGTTATTGCCGCATTGGTCAATTGGGAAACTCATCAATTACATTCTGTAAACCGAGACTCGTTTCTAGTGTTGATGGCGGGCTGCGCCTTAGGGTAGTTCGATTTATCGAATCAGCAGATTACAGATATGCTAGAACACTCAAATCCTATCTTAGGGAGTTTCGAATTATTCGCCGGTGCGGCTTCTTTATACAAAAGCAGATTTGCAGATATTAATTTGCAGTCTGCTTTTTCTAATTTGTGCCTATCAGGTATATAATAACTATCAGTGTATTTTATATTAATAATGATATTTAATGACAGATAAAGCAAAACAATACTTAGAGCTTTTTCTTGTATTTTTCAAACTAGGGGCTTTTACTTTTGGTGGCGGTTATGCAATGATTCCACTAATACGAAATGAGGTGGTTAGCAAACGAAATTGGGTAGAGGATGAGGAATTTATGGAAATGCTAGCATTAGCACAATCGGCTCCAGGTCCCATATCACTTAATACTGCATTATTTATAGGAAACAAAAGGATGGGTTTTAAGGGTGGCTTAGTATCTGGCATTGCACTAATAATACCATCATTTGTAATAATACTAATTATTGCTATGTTTTTGGTCAAATTCAAAGAGAATGCTGTTGTAGAGAGAGTTTTTAAGGGTATTCGTCCTGCAGTAGTAGCACTTATAGCCGCACCTTTATATATGCTTGGCAAAAGTGCTAATGTGAATAAAAAGAATATTTGGATTCCTATAGTCGTTGTAGCATTAGTAGCATTTTTAAGTGTGTCACCAATTTATATAATTATTGGATCTATAGTTCTTGGGTTGCTTCATTTTTTATACATCAAAAAAATACATAAGAGATAATCTATTATGACAATCTTTCAACTTTACATATCTCTTTTTTTGTCGTTTTTCAAAATAGGTCTTTTTGGGTTTGGAGGTGGTTATGCAATGTTGCCACTTATTCAGTATGAGGTAGTAGATGCTCACGACTGGATTTCGGTGGCTGACTTTACAGATATTGTGGCCGTATCACAAACTACTCCTGGCCCCATAACCTTTAATGCAGCAACATACATAGGATATAATGCTGTAACTAATCAGGGATTTTCTACTTCTTTAGGTGTAATAGGCTCAGCAATTTGTACGGTTGCGGTAAGTCTCCCGTCATTAATAATAATGACATTAATATTTATCTTTTTCTCGAAATTAAAAAACAATGTATGGATGCAATCAGCACTATCGGTTTTAAAAATTGCTGTAGTGGGGCTTATTGCATCAGCTGCAATACTACTCATCGATGACTATAATTTTATCGATTACAAAAGCTGGATTATTTTTGGAGCAATTTTTATTGCTTCACTCAAAAAGATTGATCCAATATTGTTGATTGTAATTGCGGGAGTTACGGGAGTTGTTTTGTATTGAGGTTGTGGTTTTGCGAAAATCCTAATACAAATTTAAAGTTTTTATTTGTTCCTCTTTTGCCATTGTCATTCTCATATATCCTCAATTCCGCAACTGAATTATTTTAAAGCAACATCAATCATTGTTGAAATATCACACATGGCAAATCTATTGGTAAGATATTTCATAACAGTGCTTTGCTTTTATATAGAAAGTGATTGTTTGCGGAATTAAAGTATATCGAAGTCGTCTTGACTTTTAATATCTGATTAGGTAAAAAAGTAAGGAAGCATTAAATTTGTAATCGCATAACAACAAAAAATGATTTCTAATATGTACATTAAACACCCAACAAACATCTAATATTATGCTGTGTCCCTCATCCAAATATGTGAAATAAGCGTTAATAATATGCATGTATTTGCTAATTAAATGTCAAGGCAAAGTGATTATTGCGACTCATAAATTGTAGCATTGATAAAAACATTGTGCATTGACAGCTTTTCGAATAAATCATTGTCATTATCAAAGTATTTTGACACAAATCAAATTAATTCAATGATAACCAGCTTTGTAGTTGATGGATTTTAATGAAATTTCATGCATTTACAATGTTGTAAATGGACCAAAATCTAAAATTTCATGCATTTACAATGTTGTAAATGCATTGATTTGACTGAAAAACAGTGAATACAGTTCAGTATTGATATTACATTTTTTAAGAAATAGTCAATCCTATTTTTCATTTACATTAAATAGAAAAAATAACAGTGAACCCTAAAAGTTTTTGACAATGAAATAATTTGAAAACGATAGATTGTTTGTATAAATGACATTGAATTAATTTTAAATGTCTCAAATATATTAGGTGATGGAATTGATAGAATTTGTAAGTATCAAAATATAGGTAGATATGGTAATAGGCTAAATTAAAAAGTCAAGATGAGTTCATCATTAAATTATAGCCCATAAAATAATTTATCTAACTTATTTTCTTAAATTTGTGTTTTAATAAATGAGATTCAAACTATGTTGTAGTTACATTGGCTAATACTATCTATTGCTTGAAACTCCTTTGAATTATTATTGCTAATGAATAGTTTAGTAACTAAGATGAGTCTTTTTTTGTTGTTTTGTTTACTTTCGGCTTCAGTTTTAGGGCAGACAGACAAAGTGAAATCAGTAAATAGAGCTACAGTAATTGGTGTTGGCAAATCATTGCTAACAGATACTTATTTGTCACCATTGCAATATACAGGAACCAACATATCTATTCTAACTGAACGAATATCCGATGCAGGAATCATTAATGATAAATTACTGCTGTGGCAGCAGTTTAGCTTGAACACAGCATTTACTAAAAACCCATCATCATCATCGTCAGAATATTATGGTGACTTATCTTATAACGTAGCTGGTTTTTACCCTTTTGTTAAGGCAAATAATTTTAGATTTTTTGCTGGAGCTGGGTTAGATGCATCGTTAGGAGGTATATATAATGTTAGAAACTCAAATAACCCAGGATCATTAAAAACATCAATTAATTTAGATATAGCTGCAATGGCAATATATAATTGGAAAAACTTTACATTTAGATGGCATGTGTCATCTCCATTTGTAGGTATGTTTTTTTCGCCAGAATATGGACAGTCATATTACGAAATATTTTCGTTGGGAAATGGTTCTGGAACTATTATGCTTGCATCATTCAACAATTATTTAGCACTTCAAAACTATATTACGGTGGATTTTCCAATTAGTAATGTAACAATACGAACTGGTTATCTAGGAAACTATTATCGCACTGATGTAAACAATATATATACAAACATATCGTCACATCAGTTTGTACTAGGGTTTGCAGTTGAGTCTCTCAATTTTGGTGGTAGCAAAATCAAAAAGAGTAAATTTATAGAAAGTGTATATTATTAATCGTACTAAAAGATAGAATTATGAAATATAATTTTGACAAAATAATTGATCGTAGCGGAACAGATACCATTAAGCTAGGCAGGCTTAAGGATATGTTTGGTCGCGAAGATCTTATGCCTCTTTGGGTGGCAGACATGGATTTTTTGTCACCTCC
>JAAYFB010000067.1 GCA_012728465.1 Proteiniphilum sp.
CGTTTGGCTATGACTGCTGCTGTTCGTGAAGTATTTGCTAAAGACCCAGCTGAGTTCGACCCACGTAAATATCTAGGTCCTGCTCGTGAGGAATTGAAGAAGCTATATATGCACAAAACTGAAAAAGTATTGGGTAGCGCTGGTAAAGCATAACTATCCATATAATCGTGCCTTAGTAGATAGGCATATATAATATTGTAAGGGAGACAACTGATTATTCGGTTGTCTCCCTTTATATTTATGTCACTTAGTGTAGGTACTACATGACAGAATCTTTAAGTCTTATTGTTCATCCATTTTTTAAGTCAATATCATCAATTGAAATAATCTTCTTCGAAATTGCATATATAGTTAATCCCGACTGGCTTCTGATGCCCGTTTTCGCAGACAAGTTTTTGCGATGAGTAACCACTGTGTGAATACTAATATTAAGAGCATCGGCAATCTCCTTGTTCGATAAGCCATGTGCCAGCTTAATTAATACATCTATTTCGCGCTCGGTAAGGTTGTCAGTAAAAGTGCTGTTTTTATTTTCACTATTCTCGCTCGATTTAATAAGCTTATTGATAACCTGTGTGACGGAGTCATATACCGTGAATGTATCATCAAGCACTTGTTTTAAGTCATTATCAATTATTCCCATATTAATCCCAATAATTGATAGTGTTGGCTGAATACTTTTCAGCTTCCTAACCTCCTTGGTTCTATTTACTAGCTGCATAGGGTTGGTGATTAGGATATCTACTGACTTAGAGTGTATAATCTCTTGAAAATCCTCAAGTGATGATACTTTGCACATAGTGCAATTTAGATTAGACTGTGTGAGTACAGTGTATAGCCCCTCGTATATTATATCTGAATATACCATTATAGCTATGTTTAATCGATTGTTGCTCATTATAGTCTCTCCATTTTATAGCCATAGGGTATTAATATTGTCTCCTCAATAAGTGAGTGGATATATAGATCATGCTCCAACTCGAAAAGCGAGAAAAGAAGTTTTCTTTTTATCGTTAAGTCGAAACTTGTAGTAATATGCTTAAGCAGTAGGTTTTTTAAGTCTTTTAGCTTCAGCTCTATATCTGTATGATGATCGCTGTATTCCTTAGCAGAGTACAACTCTTTTTTGCCTGTTTGTCCCTCATTAATTAATTTCACAAAATAGGGAAATGCTACATTGTCTTCATAATCGAGGTGCTCCATCACTTCGTCAAAGTACACATTGAAAAACTGCTCGAGCAGTACTAGCTCTTTGCCAGGATGCCGCTCTTGAAGTAGGTGTATATAATTGCTGATTTGGGGATATTTATCTTCGCGATAATACTTATGGCTATTTCTCAAAAAGCCAATAATCATCATCACATCAGTGATGTTGCCTAATGGATTTTCTTTAGGCTTGAATCCGTTATACAGGTTTGCTACTGCAATAAATAGTCGCTCACTTATGTTGTATTGTTCGCAAAGCTGTCGTACTGTCAAATCATCAACCCTAAAATCTATCTCAAAGTGTTGTAGCATAAGTAAAAGTGTATGATTCTCTTCAATTAGGTCATACACCTTCATGTCGTACTTAATATACGTTTTACACGGAATGTTCATTATAATTGTATTCTAGTTCTTATTTCTTTTTTTTGTTACATACTAAACAGTTATAATCATAAAATGTTGTGCACAGCTCATTTAGTGAATATGAATGATACTAAAAAAATGTGTTACACGAACCTATCCGTTTTGTTAGTTTGCTAAAATATTAATTGTAGCAAATAAACCATTTGTTTATGTGGGATTGGATGAGGTTGCTTTAACACACAAATGAATAATGTTGCAAACTACTCTTATTCTTGATTATTATACTTATTTTTGTAATACATTAAACAAACATATTCTATGGAGGAGTTGAATACTTTATTAGCGAAACGAAGGAGTTATAGAAAATATACCAACGAGCCACTAACGGGTGACGAGGTGCAATTAATACTTGAGGCAGCTCTTCTATCTCCTTCATCAAAAGGTAAAAGATGTTGGGAGTTTATAGTGGTAGAAGACAAGGAGATGCTTCAAAGCTTGGCAGGCTGTAAGCCACAAAATGGCGGCTTCATTGCAGACGCAGCACTTGCTATTGTGGTATTAGGCAATCCCATGGATACTGATGCGTGGATTGAGGATGCATCCATCGCAGCAATTAATATGCAATTGCAGGCAGAAGCCCTAGACTTGGGTAGCTGTTGGGTGCAAGTGCGTGGACGCAATTTCTCGGATTCTGTTACATCTGGCGAATATATCAACGATTTGTTAGATATACCTATGCCACTTCAAGTTTTATGCATAATCACATTTGGCCGAAAAGAGAAACAAAAGAATCCTGCAAACCTAGATAACTTGATGTGGGAAAAGGTACATATTGGCAAATTC
>JAAYFB010000402.1 GCA_012728465.1 Proteiniphilum sp.
ATATAATGCCAAAAATTCAATACATAGATCCAACTGAATCTCGCAAGCCTGGCTTTGTTGAGTTTCAACCAATACCAATCAATCAGTATCAAAAAACTGTAAAAGATGAACTAGATAACTTTAGCCAAGAAGAGCTTAAAGGTATTTATCATGACATGGTTCTTATTCGTGAGTTTGAAACCATGCTCAACTTAATCAAAACTCAAGGAGAATATAACGGAGTGTCTTATAATCATCCCGGACCTGCGCATTTGTCCATAGGACAAGAGTCGGCAGCTGTGGGAATGGCGTGGACACTTGATGTAGATGACTTTATATTTGGTAGTCACCGCTCGCATGGAGAGATTATTGCTAAAGGAATGTCTGCAATATATAAGCTAAGTGATGAACAGCTAACAGAAATAATGGAGACATTTTTTGATGGTGCAGTTGTTAATGTAGTGAAGAAAGACTTCAAAGGAACTGTAAAGGATCTTGCACGTCGTTTTTTAATATATGGAACTCTTGCTGAGATATTTGCTAGAGAAACAGGATTTAATAAAGGACTTGGTGGCTCTATGCATGCATTTTTTACACCATTTGGGGTATATCCTAACAACGCTATTGTTGGTGGCTCGGGAGATATTGCTGTGGGTGCGGCACTTTACAAAAAGGTAAATAGAAAGCCCGGTCTTGTAGTTGCCAACATTGGTGATGCTGCAATGGCTTGTGGTCCTGTGTGGGAGGGAATAACTTTTGCCTCAATGGACCAGTTTAGAGAGCTGTGGGAAGGAGATATGCAAGGGGGCTTGCCTGTCATTATAAATATAATGAACAACCAGTATGGAATGGGAGGACAAACAAGTGGCGAAACCATGGGTTACTCTGTTGCTGCTCGCATAGGTGCTGGTGTAAATCCTGAACAGATGCATGCAGAGCGAGTGGATGGATATAATCCACTTGCAGTAATTGATGCATACAAGCGAAAAAGAAAAGTAATAGAAGATAAAAGAGGTCCAGTACTATTGGATATTCTCACATATAGATATAGTGGGCATTCACCTAGCGATGCTTCATCATACAGAACAAAAGATGAGGTGGAGGCTTGGGAAGCACAAGATTGCATCAAATCATATGGTGAGCAGTTGATAGATGCAGGTGTTGCAACACAGGCAGACTTAGATAATGTATGGAGCGATGTTAAATCGCTAGTATTTGAAATGTTTACCAAAGCAATTGATGATGAGGTGTCGCCTCAGATGAAAAATGCTGATGCCATTGGTGATATGATGTTCTCTAATGGATCTGTAGATAGTTTCTCTGATGCTAAGCCAGATGTACTTATGCCATTGCAGGACAATAGCAGAGTAAAGAGAATAGCAACAAAAGAGCGTTTTGCCTTTGATGCTGACGGTAAACCATATAGTAAAATGAAACAATTTCAGCTACGAGATGCCATTTTTGAGTCTATCATTGATAGATTTTACAAAGATGCTTCTCTTGTAGCTTATGGTGAAGAAAACAGAGATTGGGGTGGTGCTTTTGCGGTGTATGGAGGAATGACAGAAGCATTACCATATCATCGTTTGTTTAATTCACCAATATCTGAAGCAGCCATTGTGGGCACAGCTATTGGTTATGCAA
>JAAYFB010000403.1 GCA_012728465.1 Proteiniphilum sp.
CCATATTGCACCCAAGGGTTGATCTAACTTAAAGGTCACAACTGCCTCTTGGCCTGTACGAAGCGCAATTTCTTTTTGCGACTTCATCTCCACCCCATTCACTTTTATTGAAAAGTTAGCCAAGTCAAATTCGGGTGGCGAATAATTAACCTCTGTCTCCACTTTGTCCCATGGCAACACATCCAATACCCCCTCTATACTCAAGCCCGAACCAAGCGTAATATCCACTCTATATAGTGTGTTTCTTATAACACTAAACTCTGATAATGCAGCCACATCCAATGTGCGTGCTTGGTTATAGTCACTAAAACCTCTATCCTCTTTTAATGTCAGTTCGTAGGGTATAAATCCAACACCCTCGAAACGAAGCGTAGTTTTTTCAGGATTTTCTTCCTCTTTCAAAAACTCTGGTATGAACACAACCACTTGCCCAATATCTTTCTGTTGATAGGCAGCCTCATCAAAACTGATTGCAACATCAACATCCGATAGCGCACCTTTGTAAAATGAGGGCAATGCAGGCAAAGAGTAACTGTTGCTAACTCTCTTTATCTTCAAGTTAGTTAACCTTTTCAATGTAAGCTCGGTATCCGATATATTTTTAAAGTTCAGCTCCATCTTTGCCAATGCACGCACCAACTCTAATGTTTGCGGAAATCTAAATGGAGCATTGTTGCTAGATGATAAGTTGGGCAGATACACCGCTTTATAGTATGCCGACATGGGCATCTTAGCGTCCACATTATTATCAGCCCAAGCATTATATAGAACATTAGTAAATGCACTAGCACTCAAATCAGACATTCTACCCACATCATACAATGCGTTTCTAAAATTATTGGATAGTAGCGTAGAAGTTTCATTGCCAATAAAAACAAAATCGAACGTGCCAAGGGGCATCAATATTGGGTCGGAGGTTCTGTTCTCTATATTATCATCTATAGGAAGCGAAGTGCTTCCGTTGAAAGATATTAACGTGTTTTTTATACAAAGCCCTGCTGCATCAAAAGCCAACAATCTGACCTCAGACACAGAGCCATCAGAAGAGAATCCACGAGACGACAAAGAGAAACTTACCTCAATCATCTCCTCTTCATTCACTACAAGATTGTCCACATCCTGGCTGCACGCACCCATCAATAGGGCGAGCAGTAAAATCATGAGCATTCTTGAGCTCTGTTTACGGATATGTTGTTGTATCAATCTCATTTTATTTATTCTCTCTAAGTAGTTTTTAGTTCTTCGCTCGCGCGCATTTGTAATGCGTGTGTCGCGTTAGCGAACTTATCTTTTAAACTCTTTTTGTTTCGCAACACACCAATTACAAATCGGCGCGAGCGGTGGTTAAATCCACTGTCATACTGAACGTAGTGAAGTATCTCGTTAATACTTGTAGAACAATTAAACAGATTCTTCGTTTCACTCAGAATGACACTGGCTTCACTTTTCACTGCTTACTGCTTACTGCTTACTGCTTACTGCTTACTGTTCACTATAAATCATCTATATCATTAAACCTCACCACCCAATCATTAATAATAATATGCGTTTTCATCCACACATCGCCTCCACTAAGGAAGAAAGTGAGATTAAAGTTATGAATTCTATCTAAATATGTTTGATTGGTGATAGAGTGCGTAAACTTTTCGTTTTTCATCAACAACACCAACTCTATTAGCGGCACATTAAGTACCTCCTTCTCAGTCTAGTTGTTAGTTATACTCAAACGAGCTGTTTTTGAGTGATCGTCAAATAGCTTCGAAGTATTTAGTTCGGCAAATATCACCGACTTTGCCACTTCTGCTTCACCCTTATCATTTTGTATGCTAGCATTTCCCTTTGCATACGATGAGTAGATAACCCCTACATCGCTTGCCAATTCATTCTTGTAGTTCAATGCCGTGTTTTTATCTATTATCTCAAATGAGAATGCATCAGGATTTATATCCTCGTTACCAAC
>JAAYFB010000404.1 GCA_012728465.1 Proteiniphilum sp.
AAAGTACTCAATGATGTTTGTAAAACTCATTCACGGAGTAGCTAACTGAGCATCTCCGTGATTGAATTGTCTTTACCTAATTTAGCAATGTATCTATTTGATTATTTCAGCAAAATCCTCAATATTCTCATCAACATACTGTGCTATCACTAATGTTTGATCTTCCTCTATTTCCATGTATTTTTCTTCAAGTTCATCAAAAGCCTCATACTGTTCGTACATTGCCATGAATTCATCCTCGGTGGTTTCCTTTTCTAGGTCAGCACGGTTGGCATCATATATCTCTTTAGCCTTGTATAATATTTTAGATAGGTCGCGTGCTCCCATTTGTCTCAACGATTTTGCTGTAGGATTATCAAATATATAGCCACCATATCCATTTTGAATAAGTTGCACAAATCCACCTTCGCGTATCTCGTCTGTAAAATATCTAAATGCAAGCAATGTGTGTTGGTAACCATTTAGCTTCTCCATATTGTGGGCAGTCATACCATCTTCCAAAACACTTATGTAGGCATCGGTAAACACTTTCAGAAACTCATCCATTCCTTTGTCCGCAGCCTCAATGATGACGCTCTCTTTAATCTGTATCATATGTTTTAATGTGTTCTAAGTTTAATTGTTTTGTAAAAGTAGTCACTTTATTTTTAAAATAAGATGAAATATATAGCATATAAAATTAAAAAAAGATTAATTTTGCATTTGAGCATTAATCTATAATAATCTTAAACTTACATTATGGCAATTATTGTTAAACCATTTAGGGGTGTGAGACCGCCCCAAGAGTATGTGAAAGAGGTGGCATCTCGCCCCTATGATGTATTAAATTCTGATGAGGCACGAGCAGAGGCAGAGGGAAATGAGAAATCGTTGTATCGAATTATCAAGCCCGAGATTGAGTTTCCTGTTGGCAAAGATGAACACGATGATGATGTGTATATTAAGGCTGCCGAGAACTTTCAATTGTTTCAAGATAAAGGCTGGCTGGTTCAGGATGAAAAAGAAATGTACTACGTGTATGGACAAACTATGAATGGAAAAACGCAATATGGACTCGTAGTGGGTGCATATGTGGGTGATTACATGAGTGGTAAGATTAAAAAGCACGAACTTACGCGTAGTGATAAGGAGGAGGATAGAATTAAACATGTTCGCGTGAATAATGCTAATATCGAACCTGTATTTTTTGCATATCATTACAACAAAGAGCTTGACTCGATTGTGAACAGAATAATTAGTGAGACTCCCGAATATGATTTTGTGTCGGCAGATGGGGTAGGGCATCATTTCTGGTTAGTTCCTAACGAAACTGATATTTTCAAGATAACAGAAATATTTGCTTCATTCCCCGCTATGTATATTGCCGATGGGCATCATCGCTCTGCTGCTGCCGCTAAGGTGGGAGCAGAGAAAGCTTTAGCTAACCCAGATGACTTGGGAACGGAGGAGTATAATTTTTTTATGGCTGTGTGCTTCCCCGATAATCAGCTTACCATTATCGATTACAACAGAGTTGTGAAAGACTTGAACGGACTGACCGAGGAAGAACTGCTGAATAAAATAAAAGAGAATTTTGATGTTGAAGATAAGGGGTCAGAAATATACAAGCCCGATAGATTGCACAACTTCTCGATGTACTTGGCTGGCAGGTGGTATTCGCTTACTGCTAAGGAGGGGACATATAAGGATGATGACCCCATAGGTGTGTTGGACGTAACGGTCTTGTCCGATTTGGTTTTAGATCAAATACTTGGTATTAAAGATTTGCGTACCGACAAACGAATTGATTTTGTGGGTGGTATTCGTGGTCTTGGTGAACTAAAAGAGAGAGTAGATAGTGGAGAAATGAGTGTGGCATTTGCCCTATATCCCGTATCTATGAAACAATTGATGGACATTGCCGACACTGGAAACATTATGCCACCTAAAACCACTTGGTTTGAGCCAAAGTTGAGGTCGGGACTGGTGATTCACAAGTTGGATTGATTATATCACATATCATAAATAGCAAAAGGGAATAGCTGCACTGCAACTATTCCCTTTTCTGTATTATTATTATCTAGTAGCATTTGCTATCACTTGAGCTAGAAAGGCAAATCCTGTGTGTCGCCACTATCTGGATCGAATGGTGGATATTCCTGTGCACTATCTGGTGCCATTGGCTGTGGGCCAACCTGTTGAGGTGTACTTGCATTACTTTGCGATGCTATTTTCCATGCCTTCACGTCGGTGTACCATCTGCCATTAAACTCTCTGCTCTCTACATCAAAATCTATTGTGTACATTTCGCCCACGTTAAGCTGCACACCATTTATCTTATCTCCCCATATGGATACACATATCTTTTTGGGGTACTGATCTCCAGTTTCTACGATTATATCCTGTTTTTTCCACTCTCCGTTTCTTCCCATTCCCGATTGAAGAGGAAGTACCTGAATTAGTTTTGCACTTAATTGCATGACTTCGTATTTATTTAATTTCTATTTTTGTTTCAAAGTGCGAATATAGGGGGAAAAAGGGGAATGGGCAAATAATGGTGGAGTAAGGTTGTGTGCTTTGTGTCAATTGTTATGTAATGAAGTGGGTATTATTACGTTTGGTCAACAATGAGATGTGTTATTTGTTTTAGTATAGAAGAAGTTTCTGCTTATGTAAATTATTGCTTAGTAAATATTGTTCATTCATATTCTTTGCTTACCTTTGGCGTAAGTATTGATTCGATTATGATTTTATCATTTGGAAATAAAGAAACAGAAAAGATATGGAAGGGTAACTTATCTAGAAAGTTACCTAGGGAGATTCAAGATATAGCAAGACGTAAGTTGAGAATGATTAATAACTCTGTAGATATTGTGGATTTAAGGATTCCTCCATCTAATAGATTGGAAAAACTTAAGGGAGTATTATCTGATTTCTATAGTATAAGAATAAATAATCAATGGAGGATTATTTTTAGATGGGAAAATGGCAATACAATTGATGTGGAGATTGTAGATTATCATTAAACATAAAACAATTATAATGAGCAAATTAAAAAATATAACACCAGGCGAGATATTATTGGAAGAGTTTTTGATTCCATTAGATATATCTCAATACCGGCTATCTAAGGATTTAGGTATTCCTCAAACAAGAATATTTGAAATTATAAAAGGTAATCGTAGGATAACTGCCGATACAGCAGTTAGACTATCGGCATACTTCGGAAACTCAGCGAGGTTTTGGCTGGGACTTCAAAACGACTATGATATCGAAAATGAATTAAACACTAAGTCGCGAGAAGTCAAAAGAATAATAGAGATTAGAAGAGATAGAGAAACAAATATTGCATAACTATCTTTTTAAGCTTGCTGTGCTTTAGTATGGGTATGATTCTGTGTTGATTCAACATAGTGTCATACCCTTATTGTATGTGATCGATTCAGTATAACAGTAATCCTTTTTATGTCTTGTTTCAAAGTGCGAATATAGGGTGAAAAAGGGGAATGGGCAAATAATGGTGGATGGGATATAGTTTTATGGTCACTCAACTTTCCCACCCAATCTTTGTTCTACTATTGATTTAATCACACTTTAAAAACAAAATTATAATAAATGAAAAGGTTTAGGTTACATCTATTGGTGTTGCTATTATTAGTGCAATATAGTTGTGTTAGTTCGCATGTTGAAAAAGATAATTGTGTCAAGGGTGAAATAACAGATACAAGAGATTTGCCCGAGAACATTCCTGGTGAAACCATGGGGCAAAAGTTGGAGAGCTTATTGTTTTGGTCTCAAGAGGAAAAGGAGAGACGTTTCCCCATCATGCACAAAATATATCCAAGCATAGCGGTTGAGGCTGGTGAGTCTGTTTATGAGTTATCGAAATCAGCAAGCAACATTACCCCAAAGTGGAATGATGATACTGACTTAGCATCATACATTATTGATAATCGTATTGGGGGAGTTATTGTGGTTCAAAATGATGAGGTGAAACTAGAGGCATATGGTGAAGGTATTGATAAAAACAGTCTATGGACATCGTACTCCGTGGCCAAATCCATTTCGTCAATGTTGGTTGGTGTAGCACTAAAGCAGGGCGATATTAAGAGTATGGATGACAAGTTGGGTGAGTACATTACTGAACTTGTGGGCTATGATTATGGAGAAGTGTCGGTGCGTCAACTATTGACGATGACATCGGGTATTGATTGGAACGAAGACTATGAAGACCCCAACTCTGACGTGGCACAAATGTATCAAAAGGAGTGTGTGGGTGATGAGGCTCATATTCTTACTTACATGAAGGAGCTAAAACAGATACATACCCCTGGTGAACATTGGAACTATAGCACAGGCGAGACTGACTTGGTAGGAATACTAATTCAAAAGGCAAGTGGCAAGAGTTTGGCAGAGTATCTATCAGAACATGTTTGGAAACCGTTTGGCATGCAGCAATGTGCATTTTGGTTGGCCGACGAGTGTAGCAACCTTAATATTGGTGGTAGTGGTTTGTCGGCAAGCTTGCGAGATTATGCTCGCTTAGGAATGGTAATGCTACAGGATGGAAAGATTGATGGAGAGTCTATTTTTGCTGATGAGTGGCTTAAGGATGCTACCTCACTATTATATCAAATAGATGATGAAGAGGGTGGTGGCTATGGCTACTTGTGGTGGAGAAACGAAGATGGTAGCTATGTAGCTCAAGGCATATTTGGACAAATGATTTACATTAATCCAGAAAAGAACTTAGTGATAGCTCAATCTGCAGCATGGCAACAAGCAGGCTCTAAGGAGCTGTCGCAAGCTCGCGAGGAGTTTATTGATGCTGTT
>JAAYFB010000405.1 GCA_012728465.1 Proteiniphilum sp.
ACATTATTGATAATCTTGAACTCAATCAGGATTACAAAGAGGCATTAGATATTTTACTGTTTTATCTTCGAAATAGAGACTATTAAGGCAATGTGACCTAAGCTTTAAATACCTTATTCAAACTCAAAATCACTAAAAGCATAAAGCAGATTATAATCCTTATAAATTATAATCTGCTTTATATATTATGTGAAGTATTGAATGAACAGTTATCAGAACGAACTGTAGATAATATCCAATCTCAATTTATTCTTTTTCTTATTTATAATTGTGGCTGATGGTTTCATCTGATTATAAATAGCCGTGGCAACAGTACCACTATTTGTATTAGAATAAGTAATATCTACAGGGACTAGTTGGAATGTTTGATCTAGAGGATTGCTTTTATCCTTTTCGTGCTCTTTATTATAGTAATTTACCAAGGATGCAATATTTCCAAAGCTATATGATTGGGTATTTTGGTCATAGCTTGCCACAAAACTAGTTAAATTGTTGTGTAGGCTTCCTTTTTCAAAAAACTGATTAATAGAGTCTTTATGAATCAAAAGCAAGCTTCCAGGAGCAGTTAATTTAATTCTATCGTCCTTTTCTTCCTCTTCTACTGTATGAACAACAAGTCTTGCTTGATTTAGTGCACTTTTGTCAAGCTGAGCAGAAATACTAGATATAGGAATAGTAATCTCTGTATTTACTCCAGCGGGACTTTTTATGTATGTTTGTTCATCGTTATCTACTAACAGATTGTCATTTTTGTTTTTTATGTGATTAATTTGAGTAACCTCTGGAGTAATATTTAATCTCCACTCTGCAGGTCGAATAGTATCTGTCTTTTGTGATGACCCCTTTTCATCAAGATACTTGTAGTGTACCTTTAGCGAAGTTAGATTCACATTTAATATTGTGCTGCTACCAAAGTTCGTAGTTACGTATAATCCAGGGAAGTGTTCTCTAAATGTCTCAGAGTTCTGTAAGTAGCCATGTCCAGGTTTTTTAAACTCCGCTAAAAAATCTTCTCCAATCTCTTTTGGGAGAAGAGCATTTATCTCGTATATTTTAACTTCCTGCACTGTTGTGCCAGAGTAATAGGTCTCTGTGCGGTATGTATTGTTTTTTCCAGTAAAAGATTTAGCACCTATCGGGCTTGTCATGTCTGCGTATTCTTCTGGATCGAAGTTTGTGTACCTTTTGCCTTTTGGAAGTTCTTTTTTTACTTTATAAACTGCTAATTCCATTGGTGCTAAGGAGTCGCCAATAATAGAAGTATATGAAACTGTAAGCCTTACCGAATCAATAACAGCATTCTTCTTAAATTCTAAGTTCTCGGGAAAGTAGAGCTCACCTATGTAGTCAGATTTTATTTCTCCAAACACTGGGTCCATATATTTTCCAAGTATTGGGTACTTTGTTTTTGAATACACTGAATCTATTTGCACAGTTTTTGCCGACAGGTATATTGTGTCAGTCCCAACATGTACTTTATCATTTCCTGGTTGTATTGAGAATCCTAGTTTATCTAGGGTGTCGTTGCAAGAGATAAACAATGCACTTATAGCTATTACTAATGATGCAAAAAGGTTTTTTCGTTTCATTCTTTTGTTATATATATATGACTGCAAATATCTGAATAATAATGATAAAAAAAAAGCCCTTTTCGGGCTTTCTCTCTTATTTTATAGATAATTGTATAAAGATTATTTATATCGTAATTATCCGCGTACTATTTATTAAGTAGATTATTCATCTATTTTTTTATAAAACTCTTCTATGTTAGTGGCTTTTTCTTCAAAATCTTGGGTGTAGCCAATATGTGGAATGTTTTTTTCAGAGATATACTTTTCGATTTCTGGATTGACGCTATCGCTTGCTAAAACAACACCGTCCGAATAGTCAAGTGCTAGCTTTGTAAGTTCCAAGTAGTCAATAGTGCCACGATTAGCTATATCTTCTATTTCAGTGTCACCAATCGTGTCGAATCTCAACTTATCAGAAAATCCGTTATTGAATGGTTTGTTAAAGCTCTCATCGTAAATAGAGTAAACTACTTTTGCATTTTTTAGGCATGGGTCATCTTTGTATCCTTTTTTGATGTAAAAAGGAGCTAATGCAGTGAACCAGCCATGGCAATGAATGATGTCAGGAACCCAACGTAATTTTTTAATTGTTTCCATAACACCACGTATGAAGAAAATACTTCTTTCATCATTGTCGGCATATTCTTCGCCATTGGCATCAACAAGAATTTCTCTATTCTCAAAATAATCTTCGTTGTCGATAAAATATACCTGCATTCTGGCAGATTGTATTGATGCTACTTTAATAACTAGGGAGTGATCTGTGTCATCAATAATTAGATTCATTCCTGATAAACGGATAACCTCGTGCAGTTGATTGCGCCTCTCATTAATTGTCCCATACTTAGGCATGAATGTTCTAATTTCATGTCCTTTTTCTTGTATGGCTTGAGGTAAATGTCTTGAAATATTTGAAATTTCAGTTTCCGGTAGATAAGGAAGAATTTCCTGAGTAATGTATAGAATTTTTTTTGGGCTCATTATATGTATAAACTTTGTTTACTACAAAGATAATAAAAAAAATTGTGATATATGCAAGGATTTGTTCCTTTTATCTTGTATTCAGATTATTAGCAG
>JAAYFB010000068.1 GCA_012728465.1 Proteiniphilum sp.
CTATCAATTGCCTGCATCCGAAATTTTAATACCATATTCACACATACGCTCTATATTAAAAGAGGGTTCAATAGCACATAAACTATCCAATTTATAATGATTGTAATAGAAAAGTATTTTACTTCACTTACTTCTGTTCAGAAGGAACAGTTTGCAGCACTATTTGATTTATATTCCGAATGGAACTCAAAAATAAATGTGATATCAAGAAAGGATATAGATAATTTATATACCCATCACATATTGCATTCGCTTGCGATAGCCAAATTTATTCACTTCAAAGATGGTAGCTCAATTATTGACGTAGGCACTGGAGGAGGATTTCCAGGTGTGCCTTTAGCAATATTCTTTCCCAATGTTCATTTTGTTATGTTGGATAGTATTGGCAAAAAGGTGAAGGTAGCTCAAGAGATATCAGAGGCGATTGGCTTGACAAATGTGGAGTTTGTACATTCCAGGATGGAGAATGAAAAAAGAAAATTTGATTTTGTAGTAAGCAGGGCTGTCATGCAATTGCCAGAACTAGTGAGACGAATTAATAAAAATGTTGCAGCTAAGCAAAAAAATGCTCTTCCCAATGGCGTTATTTGCCTTAAAGGTGGCGATTTGAGAGAGGAGCTTGCTCCTTTTAAAAATAAAGTGGAAGAGTTTTCATTAGAACAATATTTCGATGAGCCCTTCTTCGAAACAAAAAAGTTGATTTATCTACCTCTGTAGTGTACTGATAGTTGGCGATTAAACACATTTGAGAAAGGTGAAGAGACAAGGGTATCCTGTTATTTCACCTTTTGCTATTATGTGTTAGATAAAGTTTGAGATTGTGGCAAATTATACTATTTTTGAGTGAGTAGAAAATATTTCACTACATAGTACATAGAATAACAACATGACATACATATTTTTTATTGCAAGCTTCAATGCGTTTTTCTTTTTAGGATTGTTATTGCGTAAGAAACCGAAAGCTTTACATGATAGAATATTGCAATTTTGGCTTATTTATTTAGGAGTATCTACGGCTCTATATGGAATAACGATGAACTTTTTTGCCGAAATTCCAATTTTAACCACAGGAGTTATAGCTACATTCCTTTTGCATGGCCCATTTATGTATTTGTATGTATCTTATCTAACGTCGGAGGACAAGCCTTTCGAAATGAAAAAGTTATTACATTTTGCCCCCTTTGCGCTATTCTTATTGTATCTATTTGTTGCATCACAATTCCCTGAATATGCAAAAGGGATTAGTGTCGATCATTCAACAAGTTTGCCAACTCCACCCATTTTGTTTGTCATGTTTTTGATTGCAACGGCTATTTCTGGGCCTATCTATTTTGTGTTGGCTTATAGGAAATATAAATCACTAAAAAAGTCAAACGATAGTTTTAGTGCAAAGGATGTAAACCTAGAGTGGTTGGGTATGCTTATGACAATATTTGGAGTGGTTTGGACTATCTTTATCTTAATAGCTGTAATACATCACGTATTTCATCTTTTCTCAATGATGTTTTGCACTAACGGGCTATTTTTATCTTTATCTGCCTTTGTGATATTGATTGGATACTATGGGTTAAACCAAAAGGAGGTGTTTGTTAGCTTTGTGCCTGCTGAGGTTAATGACGAATCGCTCTCGATGCATAAGCATAAAAGCAAGGCATCTGATAACAATGTTGTAACTGATGGGCTAGAAGAGGGCTTTAGTCACTTACTTTCTTTTATGGAAACGGAAAGACCATATTTAGACCCAGAACTCACTCTTCCCAAATTGGCAAAAGATTTGGATATTCCTGCTTATCAACTTTCGCA
>JAAYFB010000406.1 GCA_012728465.1 Proteiniphilum sp.
AATAGGCGCGAGGCTTTTTATTTGAGACAAGTTGCTGATGCAGCATCTATTTGCCGTGATATTAACAATCCTGGGGTAACTTGCCTAGGAGACTTTTGGCATATGACTCATGATGAGACTAGTGACATGGCTGCATTTATATCTGCAGGTGAGTACTTATCACATGTTCATATGGCAAGCCGAAAGCGAAGAAGTATGCCTGGTGAGGATGGTACAGCTGATAACTATGTTGATGGCTTTAAAGGATTGAAGCTAATTGGATACGATAAGTATGTAAGCTTCGAATGTGGTTGTCAGGGGGATAGAGAAATAGTTGTTCCTGAGGCATTGGCATTATTGCGTAAGCAATGGGATATGGCATAGATAGGAGATAATTAAATTATAATCCTTAACTCCGCAAGCTTCTACTTTAATATAAAGGCAAAGCACTGATATGAAATGTCTTATCAGTAGCTTTGCCATGTGTAATATTTCACCTATATTGGTGTTGCATTAAAAATATACACTGCAATGAAAGTACAAAAAATTTTTCAATCAATCACTCCTTTTGCTGGTATTTCTTTCGTTAATCAAGAATTTAACGATCAGGTCTTCTGTCTTTAATTGATACTCATCTTGGTATTAGGTCATTATCTGGATATCAATACGGAGAAATATTTCGTGCATGGTTCGATATTTTCTTCTGTGGTGGTGAAGTAGCTGAGGACATTCAAAAGTACTTACGCCCTACTCTTGAAAATATTCCTTTCAATAGAGTTCCTAGTGCTGATACCTTGCATAGGGTGCTAAAAGAACTAGCTACAGAAAATACAACTGTCACCTCAGCATCGAATAAAGAATATCAGTTCAATATCAATGAGAAGATGAATGACTTGAATATAAAATCACTACTGTTAACCAAACAGTTGAAGAAAAATAGACTTTACGACTTTGATTATGATAATCAAATTATTGCACATAACAAATATGATGCTAAACACACCTATAAGAAGACCACGGGCTATTTTCCTGGTATTGCCACCATCGCAGATAAGATTGTTTATATTGAGAATCGAGATGGAAATACTAACGTAAAAACTGGTCAGGCAGAGACCTTGGAAAGAGCATATCAGCTGCTTGGCAACAATGGAATAAAAGTAAACAGATCTCGAATGGATGCTGGCTCATATAGTAAAGAAATTATAGACACAGTTGCTAAAAACTCTAAGTTATTCTATATTAGAGCAAACCGTTGTACGGCTATGACAAATCAGATTAGTGAAATTACCAATTGGAAATCTATAGAAATCAATCATCAATCTTATGAGGTGGAATCAATTTTTTTTTTGCAATTCTTCCAGGACAGGAAGTATCGTTTAGCTGTTATGCGAGAGAAGAACAAAGACGGCCAAACAAATATATTCACGGGTGATAATTTCATTTATCGGTCTATTTTGACCAATGACTGGAACTCTAGTGAAGAAGATATAATCAAGTATTACAATATGAGAGGGGCAAGCGAAAAAATATTTGATGTGCAGAATAATGACTTTGGTTGGTCTCGCCTTCCTTCATCGGATATGAACTGCAATACAGTTTTTTTAATCTTGACAGCCATGATGAAGAACTTCTACAACTATCTCATTGATAAAGTATCCGAAGTATTTGAAGATATTCCTCCTACATCACGAATAAAGAGATTTATATTCAGCTTTATTAGTGTGGCAGGAAAATGGATACGCCAAGCAAGGCAATGGAAGCTCAAGCTTTATACTGACCGACCCTACGAAAAGTTGAAATTTCGCTGAAAACTAACCAGATAAGCCGATGAACAAAAATCGGAATGGGATTTCTATGTCCACTTGCTTCAAAACCACCTTATAACCAGTTGAAGATCTAATTTTACTCACTAAAATCAAGAAGCTTTATTAAATTCGACCGAAAGTAAAAAGACTCATCAGGTAATATTGATAGAATTTAAATAAAAACGGAACTGAAACAAATTTCAAACTTCAAAATAAATAGATTGCGGAATTGAGGGATAATATAAAAAAACAAGAAATACTACGCTCATCTCTGCGCCGCCCAAGTCTCACGATCCAAGTTCCTATAATTTATTGCCTCGGCTAAATGTGACGATAATACCTTTTCATCACCATTCAAATCGGCTATAGTGCGTGCAACTTTAAGAATTCTGTCATATGCTCTAGCAGATAGACTAAGTCGCTCCATAGCCACTTTCAATAGTTTAAGCCCTGCTTCGTCAGGAGATGCGTATTTATTAAGTAGCTTCGAACTCATTTGTGCATTGCTATATACACCCGGAGTATCTTTAAATCGCTCTACTTGTATATCACGTGCCTTCACAACACGTTTCATTATTTCAAGGCTAGACTCTGCAGGCGTTCTATCTGATATTTTTTCGAATGGAACTGGCACTATCTCAATATGTATATCTATCCTATCTAACAGTGGTCCCGATATTTTGTTTAGATATTTTTGTACGGCCCCAGGGGGACATACACAGTTTCGTTCTGGATGATTATAATATCCACATGGACAAGGGTTCATTGCTGACACCAACATAAAGCTGGCAGGATATTCTACAGAAAAACGAGCCCTTGATATAGTAATTTTTCTATCTTCAAGTGGCTGACGCATTACCTCAAGTACGCTTCTATTAAATTCGGGAAGTTCATCCAAAAACAGGACACCATTATGAGACATGCTTATTTCACCTGGTTGTGGATAGGTTCCACCTCCTACCATTGCTACATCACTAATGGTATGATGGGGCGAGCGAAAGGGACGATGAGTCATCAACGATACACTACCCTCTAGTTTTCCTGCAACACTATGTATCTTTGTGGTTTCTAGAGCTTCGTCCAAAGTGAATGGGGGTAAAATGGAGGACATACGCTTTGCCATCATCGACTTGCCTGAGCCTGGTGCACCAACCATTATTATATTATGACCTCCTGCCGCCGCAACTTCCAATGCTCGCTTTACGTTTTCTTGACCCTTAACATCACTAAAATCAAATTCAAATATAGATTGGCTTTGCCTAAACTCTTTTTCTATATCTACTTTAGTAGCTTCTAACTCTAAATTATCATTCACAAAACCAATTACTTGCTTGATATTATCTACACCATAAACATCTAAGCCCTCAACCACAGCAGCTTCTTTTGCATTTTCACTTGGCAAAATAAATCCTTTATAACCGTTCTCCTTGGCCATGATAGCAATAGGAAGTGCCCCTTTAATTGGTAGTATTTGTCCATCCAAAGAGAGCTCACCCATAATTATGTAGTCCGCAAGCTTGTCATAACCAATGCTATCAGATGCAGCCAAAATGCCAATGGCTAGAGGCAAATCATAGTCCGAACCCTCTTTTCGAATGTCAGCTGGTGACATATTTATTATTACTTGTTGTCGGGGAAACTTGAATCCATTTTCATTAATTGCCGATACAATCCTTTCGTGTCCTTCCCTGACTGACGCATCTGGAAGACCCACAACCTGAAATTTGATACCTCTTGTGCAATTTACTTCAATGGTAATTAGAGTGGCGTTGATGCCTTGAACAGCTGCGCCATACACTTTCACTAGCATGGTTATAAACTATTATTTATTGGTCATTCTTATTGGAGTTTCTAAGTTCTTTGGCTACTGCCGATGCAGATATATTTCTCGAACTTATTACTCCTGATGGTGATATTAATATATTGTTGGGAACAAACTCTATGTTGTAAGCATCAACGATGTCTGATGCCCAACTTTTATTTTCATACACGATAGTCCAATCGATTGAGTCATTTTCAATGTACTCGTTTGGATGAATATTAGAGTCAATATAAATTGATATAAACTCAACACTATCTTTATTTAAATTATTGTATGTGTCTTTTAATCGTTTGATATTTTCGCGAGAATCACTCCCCGTTGCCGAAACAAATGACAACAATAGATGCTTGCCTTTATAGTCGTACGAATTTGTTGTATCTCCTTTTACATCTATTATTTTAAAATAAGGCATAGAGGAGCCCTCTGCTGAGTTTTTCACTTTATTGAGATAAGTATTTAGATTAAGCCCCATTTTTGTTTTTAATATGTCACCCTTCACAAAAGACATTACTCTTTCGAAAGATTCTGAGTTTTCAGCATTAGCAAAAAACTCATTAATCAACACCAAACTAGACAATCTGTTAGGATTTTTCTCAATAAAAGCTTCAGCAGCCATAATCAAATCGAGATTTATATTATTAATTTTGGCATCATCATTACTGTGCACTAATGCCATTCCATTGTTTAACGAATCAACAGCATTAGTTTCTAGCATATTATTGTAAAGTAAGTATCTTCGAGTTATTAATTCGCGATTTTCTTCCTTAAACTTAGTAAGGTCGTCATTAATTTCATTCCCGTTTACTTTGACAAGATCAAATACTTGAGCATCTCCCTTTAGAGAAACTTTATCCAAAGGGTTTGCAAATAACATAACCGAAGAGTTTTGATTATTAAAAAACAGGGAGAATGAAGTCAAATCATCAATGACGCAATCATAAGAGAAGTCACCCTTATCATTTGTCCATATTGTGTCTATTACTAAGCTATCAGATAGGAAATATGTAATTAATATTTCTGAATCCTCTAAATTATTAATACTACCTTTAATTATAGTACGATTACTCTTATCGTTGCACGAAAACAACAAGAGTACAAGAATAGCTATTGATGATAGTATAGCAAATTTATTACACTTCACTTCGATGACTTTATTAATTTGGTTATCCTAATTTACACTCTATTTCAAGGACATATAACTACAATACACCAAGTACTATAAATTAGGAAAAACAAAGATAATAAACAATTTCAATTATTCAATATATTTTTACATATTTTGCTTATTATTTTTCTTCTATGTAATATCATAACAATTGTAACCTGCGCAAACTTGCTAATATCACTTTTTTACCTACATTTGTGATATCAATAATAATATCATCAAAGATGTATTTTTCAATAATAATTCCAGTATATAATCGTCCCGACGAAGTGGATGAGCTACTACAAAGCTTAACTCTACAAACCAATAAGAACTTCGAAGTGATACTAGCAGAGGATGGCTCAACAAACAAAAGCAATCTGATAGCTGATAAGTATAGGGATAGTTTAGACATAGTTTATTTTGAAAAATCGAACTCGGGGCCTGGCACTACTCGCAATGCTGGTGCAAAAAGAGCCAAATATGATTACTATATCTTTTTCGACTCCGACTGCATAATACCCCCTCAATACATAGAGAATGTATCAAAATCACTTTACTTAAAATATCATGATGCCTTTGGAGGACCAGATGCAGCTTTATCAACATTTACTCACATTCAAAAAGCTATAAACTACTCTATGACTTCCTTTTTTACAACTGGAGGCATAAGAGGTGGAAATAAATCAATGGATAAGTTTCATCCACGTAGCTTTAATTTGGGTGTTTCCCGCGAAGCTTTTGAAGCAATTGATGGTTATGGAAAAATGAGGTTTGGTGAAGATATTGATTTTAGCTTACGCCTGATTCAGAATGGATTTACCACCACACTTATATCTGAAGCATACGTATATCACAAACGTCGCACCACGTTGAAACAATTTTTCAAACAAGTACACAATTCAGGTATAGCACGCATCAATTTGCACATAGCTCACCCTGGCTCCATGAAGCTAGTTCACACACTACCCGCAATATTTGTTATTGTCATGACATCTCTTTTAATAATATCTTTATTCATACCTCGAGCCATCTTTATACCTATTATTTACAGCCTGCTCATTTTTGTGGATGCTACTCTCAAAAACAGCTCTTCGCTCGTGGGAATATATAGCGTAGCATCATCATGGACACAGTTATTTGGCTACGGCACAGGGTTTATCTCTGCTACATGGAATAGACTGATACTAAAGAAGGGGGAATTTAAAGCATTCGAAAAAAAATTCTACGATTAAGATCTTTCTAATCCAACGAAAATATCCGCTCCATCATTTGCCACTTTTCAGAAGAAGCCCTCCCTTTTTCCACATCTTGATATTTATCCATATAAGCCTCCCATTCTGCTTGACGCGGCAAAGTGGAAAGTCGTTGCATATCTTGCTCCCAATCAAAGCTATCAATTGTATCCACAATCATAAATAACACATTTTGGTGAATATATATCTGCATATCTAATATGCCTACTTCACGCATACCATCCTTAACTTCTTGCCACACGTTTTGGTGTTCGCCCACATAGTTTTTGATTAATTCAGTATCGTTCTTCAGCGATAGTGTTTGACAATATCTTTTCATTTCAATAATTTTAAGTGTGAATACTATAAAGCAAACTTACACAAAAAGTTTATCATTGTATATGCACCTCAAAAATAATTTTATATCGAACAAACCCAATATTTCCTTCAATAGATATTTCATCAATCCATTTAATGGCTCACAATATTCGGTGTGTCTAAAATAGAATTAGAGAATTACTACAATCCGAAAAACCAAAAGTTTTTGATTATACTCATCTTTATATATCCAAAATGACGCGCATTTTTGGAAATGGATAAAGCTCAACCCACATTCACACGTGCACAAAAGTAAATGAGCAAACATCAAATGTGGTTGGTACTAATATTTTTGTGCATGAGCAAAAATGGTTTGTAAAATGGCATTTTCATTTGTGCAAATGACTTTCTCATTCCAGAAATACGCCCACAAAATGAAAATGAGTGAAAAGTGACCCTGTTTTAACTGTTTTCACACTGACTTCACAAAATATGTTATCATATTTACTCGTCCCCAAATGGAAATAGGCAAAAATGGTTCACTTTTTTCGTTTTTCTTCACAAAAACGTAAAAATTTGGATGTGAAAAACTCGCGCATTTTTTTGCGCGCAAAACCTCGAATGAGATTTAACACGCACAAATTGTTTTTCTGTTAAATTTAAAACTATTTCACTTTTGAATTAAGTTAATATTTTAACATGATGGAGTTGTTTGAGAAAATG
>JAAYFB010000407.1 GCA_012728465.1 Proteiniphilum sp.
ACTTAGGATGGCTTTTGATATATTCATAATTGTGTGGATGATTATCCGAAAGCACAATTTGGTTGAGTAACTACTTGGAAGAAGTCATTGCCCTTATCATCTACAAGGATGAATGCTGGGAAATCTTCTACTTCAATTTTCCAAATTGCCTCCATGCCTAGCTCTGGATATTCTACACACTCAAGGCTCTTGATGCTATCTTGTGCTAGAATAGCTGCAGGGCCACCAATGCTGCCTAAATAGAAGCCTCCATGCTTTTGACAAGCATCAGTAACTTGTTGGCTTCTGTTTCCTTTTGCTAACATGATTAGGCTGCCGCCGTGCGATTGTAATAAATCTACGTAAGAGTCCATTCTACCCGCCGTAGTTGGTCCCATCGATCCTGATGCATAACCCTTTGGGGTTTTTGCAGGACCTGCATAATATATTGGGTGATCTTTGATGTATTGTGGTAGTCCTTCACCGTTATCAATTCTCTCTTTTAGCTTTGCGTGAGCAATGTCGCGACCAACAATAATTGTTCCGTTAAGCGACAATCTTGTTGAAACAGGATATTTTGAAAGTTCAGCCAAAATTTCTGGCATTGGCTTGTTTAGGTCTATCTTCACACCACCGCCTTCACCCGGTTCGCGCATTTCTTCTGGTATAAGACGTGCAGGATTATCCTCCATCTTCTCAATCCAAATACCATCTTTGTTTATTTTTGCCTTAATGTTTCTGTCTGCCGAGCAGGACACACCCATACCTACAGGGCATGATGCACCGTGACGGGGTAGGCGAACCACTCTGATGTCGTGAGCAAAGTATTTTCCACCAAACTGTGCTCCAAGTCCTAGTTCTTCAGATGCTTTTTTAAGAGCCTCCTCTAGTTCAATGTCTCTAAATGCTTGTCCGTGTTCGTTTCCTTCGGTTGGTAGGTTATCGTAATATTTTGTTGAAGCAAGTTTTACTGTTTTCAAGTTAGATTCTGCCGATGTGCCACCAATAACGAATGCTAAGTGATATGGAGGGCATGCTGCAGTGCCTAATGATTTCATTTTATCAATCAAAAACGTTTCTAGTTTCCCTGGCGTGAGCAATGCTTTTGTTTCCTGATATAGGTAAGTTTTGTTTGCCGAGCCACCACCTTTTGCAACGCAAAGGAAAGTATATTCGTTACCCTGAGTAGCATATAGGTCTATTTGTGCGGGTAGGTTTGTGCCAGTGTTTACCTCGTCGTACATGTTTAGAGGTGCATTTTGCGAATAGCGTAGGTTTTCTTTAGTGTATGTATTGTACACACCGTGCGAAAGAGCCTCTTCGTCGCAGCCATCAGTCCACACTTGCTGACCTTTTTTGCCCATAATGATTGCCGTGCCTGTGTCTTGGCAGAAAGGTAGTACTCCTTTAGCAGAAATCTCTGCATTGCGAAGGAAAGTAAGTGCTACAAACTTGTCGTTGTCACTAGCCTCTGGGTCTGTTAAGATAGAAGCCACTTGTTCTTGATGTTCGGGGCGAAGTAGAAACTGCACATCACGAAATGCTGTCTCAGCCAAGAGTGTTAATCCTTCTTGTGATACTTTCAGAATCTCTTTTCCTTCAAACTCTACTGTCGAGACATGATCCTTTGTCAATAGATAATACTCAGTAGTATCTTTCGAAAGTGGAAATGCCTCCTGATAAATAAATGGTTTAGTTGCCATAAATAATGATTATTTTTATTCTTGTTTATTTGTATGTGCAAAAATACAAATAATAAAGCAATATCTTAAATCTCAATGAGTATATAAAGTTAAGAGTATTTTGATTTTGTTTTTTCTGTTATTTATAATCAGTATAAATAATGTATCTTAAAATTGATGTTTCTTATATGGAAAATATGTTTCTTTGTATTCGAAATCTGTATTTTTAAAATAATCATGCGTCTATCCGAACTTAAAACTGGTGATCAAGCCTATATTCTTAAAGTGAATGGTTCTGGGGCTTTCCGCAAACGAATTCTAGAGATGGGTTTTGTGCGTGGCCAGGAAGTTAAATCAATTCTTAATGCACCTCTTAAAGATCCTATTAAATATGGAATAATGGATTATGAGGTTTCGCTTCGTCGTAGCGAAGCTGTATTGATAGAGATATCTAAGATTAGAGATGATATAGAAAGGTATTCTAGTGTTGACGATAAGTTTGATTTTGAAGAAGATAATATAGATACAGTAGATACAGTAGAAGAGTTAGATGCTATAGAAAAATTATTGAAAAAAGATGATAGCTCGAGGGTGATAAATGTGGCGCTAGTAGGGAACCCTAATGCTGGTAAAACTTCAATCTTTAATCTTGCATCAGGTGCTCACGAGCATGTGGGCAATTATGGAGGTGTTACGGTGGATGCTAAAGAGGGTATAATGCGTCATAATGGCTACACTTTTCGATTAATTGATTTGCCAGGAACTTATTCTCTTTCTGCTTATTCTCCTGAGGAAATATATGTAAGAAAATATATTTTTGACGAAAAACCAGATGTAATTATAAATGTGGTGTCTGCTTCAGCTTTGGAGCGAAACTTGTACCTTACGACTGAGCTTATGGAACTTGAGTGCCCTATGGTGATGGCGCTTAATATGTTTGATGAGCTGAAGAAGAGCGAGCGACAATTAGACTATGAAGCCTTATCTGCAATGCTTAATGTGCCCATTGTGCCTACTGTGGGCAAAAAGGGTACTGGTATTCCCGAGTTGCTAGATTCTGTTATTAATTTATTTGAGGACAAAGAGCCTCCTCGCTTTGTTCCGATTCCTTACGGAAGAGTGTTGGAGAAATCGATTAGTGTGATGAGTCGTGAGCTATCCACCGCTAATGGGCAGTTGTCAGGACTGGGTATGCCATTGAGATATTTAAGTATAAAGCTACTTGAAGGGGATGAGTATGTAGAGAAAGATATTAAAAGTCTCGATCGTGGAAAGGAATACTTAGCTCGTCGTGATAAGGAGGATGGCTATATGGAGCGTCTTCTTAAAGAAGATGCGGAGTCTGCA
>JAAYFB010000408.1 GCA_012728465.1 Proteiniphilum sp.
CATACAATCCTAAAGATGGTTTTAGACTGGTGCCTTCTGACAGCCTTATTCCGCATAAGCGTGGAGATTATTTCAGACAATGGCGTCCAGAGATTAGGACTACCAATGATATTTGGCAAGAGATTGTTAATGTGTCTCACTTACCAGGATTGACTTCAGCACCTAAGCTACAACCAATTGAAGCTCGACTAGTGATGCTTTCAACGGGCATGCGTGCGCCGATGGGGTTAAAAGTTTCTGGTCCTGACCTAGAATCGATTGAGGAGGCAGGTAAGGTCCTTGAAGCGTCACTAAAGGATGTTCCATCCATACTGCCATCAACTGTTTTTTATGATCGTTCAGTTGGTGCACCATATGTAGAAATAGATTTGAATAGGCAGAACATGGCTCGATTTGGCATCACTGTATCTGATTTGCAAGATGTAATAAGTGCAGCTATTGGAGGTGAGCCGTTGACAACTACGGTTGAGGGAAGAGAGCGTTATCCTGTTCGATTACGTTATCCTCGTGAGTTGAGGGAAAATACTGAAGAGTTGGGCAAATTAATTATACCTACAGCCACAGGTGCACAAATACCATTGAGCGAAGTGGCAGACATAAACTATACTAAAGGTGCCCAAATGATTCAGAGCGAAAATACTTTCCTTATCGGATATGTAATTTTTGACAAAATAGATGGTGCAGCTGAGGTGGGTGTGGTAAAAGAAGCCCAAAAAGTATTGAAGGATAAGATAGACTCGGGGGAGATTTCATTGCCAAATGGAGTGTCGTACACCTTTGCTGGTAACTACGAACAGCAAGCACATGCAGCTAAGCGATTATTGATAGTAATACCAATCAGCCTTATTGTGATATTGCTTATTCTTTTCTTCCAGTTTAAGTCGCTTACAGCATCTTTAATTCACTTTTCGGGAGTGTTTGTGGCTTTTGCTGGAGGGTTCATATTATTATGGCTTTATGGAGAGCCTTGGTTTATGGATTTCTCCATTGCTGGCTCTAATTTGAGAGAAATGTTTCAGATACACCCCATCAATTTAAGTATTGCGGTATGGGTAGGATTCATTGCACTGTTTGGTATTGCTACTGATGATGGAGTATTGATGGGGACATATATTCATGATACATTCATTGAGCGTGATCCTCAAACAAAAGAGGATATTAGAGAGGCTGTTGTTTTTGCAGGATTAAAGAGGGTTCGTCCTGCTGTGATGACAACTGCAACTACACTAATTGCACTGCTTCCTGTGCTAACATCTACAGGTAAGGGTTCGGATATAATGATTCCGATGTCGATACCCACATTTGGAGGAATGATTATTCAGATGATGACAATGTTTGTTGTCCCCGTGATGCAGTGTATGTGGCGAGAGGCAGTAATAAGAAAAGAGGAAAAGAAACAGAACCCTAACTTAGTATAGTGTATGAGAAATATAAAAACAATATATATAGCTACGCTGCTTGTTATGCTTGTGTCAGCAAGCAATATGGCGACAGCTCAAAATGATTCTCTTGCACACTACTTGAAAGTAGCAGCCGAGAACAATCCAGGACTAAAAGCAGACTTCCTCGCATATAAAGCATCTCTGGAGAGAGTTCCACAAGCAGGGGCATTAGAAGACTTACAGTTGGAAATGGGCTTTTACGTTCAACCAATGGATATAATTGATGGCAGACAGGTAGCAGACTTTAGCCTCATGCAGATGTTTCCATGGTTTGGAACAAAAAAAGCTGCACGAAGTGAAGCCGAGCATCAATCAAATGTAGTGTTTGAGCAGTTTAGAGAGTCACGCGACAATCTATTTCTTGAAGTTTACTCCCAATGGTATGTATTATCTTCTTTGCAACAAAAGCTGCGTAATATTGATGAACATAAGAAATATTTAAAACAACTCGAGGAGCTTGCGGTATTTAAGTATTCATCTTCATCGGCTGATGCTTCAGGAACTAATAATATGTCGTCAACACTTCGCATTAGACTGGAGAGTGTGGAACTAGATAATAGCAAAGAAACAGTATTGTCGGAAATAAGGGCTGAAAAAGCAAAATTCAACTCATTGCTCAACCGTCCGTCTGAGACTGTGGTGCATATTCCTGACACTATTATTCAGAACCCATTTAATCTAAACGTTGCCTCTGCAATGGATGAGGTGTCTGCTAATAGTCCATCACTGGCTGTGATTAGTGCTGAATCGAATATGTTCGCAGCTAAAGCTATGTCAGACAAAAAGATGAGTATGCCAATGATAGGAGTCGGATTGCAGTATTCTTTGATAAGCAAAAGAATGCCTGGTGCAATACCTGTTAGTGATATGAATGGTATGGATATGATTATGCCTATGGTGTCGCTTTCGATACCTATTTACAGAAATAAGTATAAAGCGCAGCAACGTGAAAGTAAGCTGATGCGCGAGGCTAGTGCTGAAAGATACAATCAAACATACAATACTATTAAAGCAGAGCTGATTGGTATTAATCACCAACTTGATGATGCAGCTCGAACAATATCGTTGTTGGAGAAGCAAACCGAGTTGGCAAACACGACTTATAATTTAGTAATTCAAGAGTATGCCACAGGCAAGAGTGATCTTGCAGATGTAATTCAGGTGCAACGACAGTTGCTAGATTATAAACTAAGAAAGTCGGATGCTATTGCACTCTACAACACAATGGTAGCTTCGGCACAGAGATTAATTTCATTTAACGACAATACAAACAGCAATAAATAATATAAGCCATGGCTAAGAAAATAATATTGAACAAATACTTAAAGTACATTTTAATCCTAATTGCAGGATTATTCTTGGGATGGGTGTTTTTCGGAAACTCATCTCACAATCATGATGATACCTCACATTCTCATAGTCACACAGACGAGGATGTTGTGTGGACTTGCTCGATGCATCCACAAATAAGATCGGACAAGCCAGGGCTTTGCCCTTTGTGTGCTATGGACTTGACTCCATTACGGTCATCAGGAGGAGGTGATGACCTAGTTCACCCCGATGCTATTCAGATTTCGCAAGATGCAATTGCATTGGCTAATATACAGACAACAACTGTGAGCCGTCAGCAACCAGTAAAAGATATACTCCTTTATGGAACCATTCAGGTGGATGAGAGATTAACACAATCCCAAACTTCGCATATCAATGGGCGTATTGAGAAGCTTTTGGTAAACTTCACAGGCGAAACAGTGAGAGAGGGGCAAACTATTGCTTTAGTGTATTCGCCCGACTTGATGAATGCACAGCAAGAACTTATTGAGGCTTCGAAGATGGAATCAATTCAGCCTGCATTGCTACAAGCTGCTAAAGAGAAGCTAAAGCTATGGAAGGTTACTGATGAGCAGATTGATGAATTTTTGAAATCGGGAACTACTAGTCCAGTTGTAGAAATAAAAGCTAACACTAATGGTGTGGTGGTGAGCAAGAATGTAAGTCAAGGTGATTACATCAATCAGGGAAGTAGCTTGATGGATGTTGCTAACTTGTCACAAGTGTGGGCAATGTTTGATGCTTACGAAGTTGACTTGCCATTCCTTAAAGTGGGCGATAAAATAGAATTTACACTGCAAGCAGTGCCTGGCAAAATATTCTCAGGACAGATATCATTTATAGACCCATTGTTGGACAAAGATAGCCGAACCACAAAGGTGCGTGTGGTAACTTCCAATCAGGGAATGCAGTTGAAACCCGAGATGTATGCTTCTGCAAAAGTGGCTGCATCGCTTAGGCAATTTGATAATGAGATAGTGATTCCAAAGTCGGCAGTTTTGTGGACTGGTAAGCGATCGATCGTATATGTGAAACAGCCCGATACGGATATACCTGCATTTATGCTTCGCGAGGTGGATTTAGGGCCTGCTCTTGACGGCGCTTATGTAGTGCTTTCAGGCATAGAAGATGGTGAAGAGTTGGCTACCAATGGAGCATTTACGATAGATGCTACTGCACAGCTTGAGGGTAAGAGGAGCATGATGAATATGAATGACGATGATGGAAATATTATTGACCAATCAAAAACAAAAGGAACCCATGCTATGTTAAATGTGGGTGGCAGTTGCGAGATGTGTAAAGATAGAATCGAAAAGACGGCTAGGGGTATAAATGGTGTTCATGCAGCGGTGTGGGATTTGAAATCTAAAGAACTTCATCTTGATTTTGACGACAAAAAAGCTACCCTACAAGAGATAAGTAAGGCAATAGCTGCAGTAGGGCATGATACCAATTTGCATAAGGCCGAAGATAGTGTTTATCAGTCACTTCCTGCATGCTGCTTATATAGAGATTAAAGAAATACAAAACAAGAAGTAAAATTAAATTTAAAAATTACAGAACAATGAGAAAGTTATTATTCGTATCAATTATGGCAGTATCAGTTGCTTTTACTGCGTGTACTAGTGGTGCTAAAAACGAAAATAAAAACAATGCTAATGTTGAAACTACTGCAGAGGCTCCACAAGAGCAGCATGGATTGCTGGCAGTAGGTGGTAGTTGTGACATGTGTACCGATCGCATAATTAAAACAGTTAATGCTATTGAAGGTGTCACTTTATCTGAGTATGACTTGAAAAAACAGGAATTGCACTTACACTATGATGGTAGCAAAACCAATATTGATGCTATAAGCAAAGCTTTGGCTGCAGTAGGACACGATACAGAACTATATAAAGCAGAACAGAGTGTGTATGATGCACTACCAGGATGCTGTAAATATAGAGAAGCATAATCTTTTATTTTAGATTATAATCTGTATTATTTTTTTATTATCCCCACCTTTGTAGTTATTATAACACATTGGTGGGGATTTTATTGTAAGACTTCACATAGCGAAGTATCATCTCAAAATGAGCATAACTTAAAAACATATCCGAAAATGGCGTGCATTTTTGGAAATGGATAAAACTCAACCCACATTCACACGTGCACAAAAGTAAATGAGAAAACATCAAATGTGGTTGATACAAACATTTTTGTGCATGAGCAAAAATGGTTTGCAAAATGCCATTTCCATTTGTGCAAATGACTTTCTCATTCCAGAAATGCTACGCAAAAATGGGAATGTGTGAAAAACGAGCCCATTTTAACTATTTCCACCCCGACTTAACAAAATATGTTATCGTTTTTACTCATCCCGAAACGGAAATAGTCATAAATGGTTCACTTTTTATGTTTTTCTTCACAGAAACGTAAGAATTTGGATGTGAAAAACTCTCGCAATTTTTTGCGAGTAAAACCTCGAATGATATTTAACACGCACATTTATTATTTACGTTAAATTTAAAGGTATTTTGTGTTTGCGTTAAGTTAATTTTTTAACATTGAGGTTTTGTTCAAATAAAATCATTATATTTTTGTAATGATGTAAATTTTTTGAGCAGTTATTTTTTTGACTTTGATAGTCGCGAATTAATATTTTGTCTGATAAAATAAATATCTATTAGTTGACAAAATGATGTGAAAACCGCTACCCATAGAAGCATGAAAAATGACACTTGATGAAAAATGAATTCAATAAGTAAGTACGATATTTTTTATTAATGGAAATAGTAGCATAAGTACTGAAAAATGTGCTATTTTTGGAAGTTAATTATAATCATCTGTAATAGAGATAAAAAAACAAATATGCAACTAAGTGGAAAAACTAGAACCGAGCATGATCTTCTCGGTGAAATGGAAATACCCGTCGAATATTATCACGGTATCCAAACAGTAAGGGCTGTTGAGAACTTCAATATCAGCCGTTCAAAATTATTTCATTATCCTAAATTTGTAAATGCACTTGCTGACGTTAAAGCCGCAGCTGCAGTAGCTAATCACCAATTAGGACTGTTGGATGAGAAAATTAAAAATGCAATTGTACAAGCCTGTAAAGAAATTAAGGATGGTGCATTGCACGAGTTTTTTGTTGTGGATATGATTCAAGGTGGTGCAGGAACTTCAGTAAACATGAATGCAAATGAGGTTATTGCTAATAGAGCTCTTGAAATTTTGGGACATGAAAAAGGTGAGTATAAGTACTGTCACCCCAACAATCATGTAAACTTGTCTCAATCTACAAATGATGCATATCCAACAGCACTACATCTAGCAGTTTACAACAGTATTGGTGATTTAATTGAGTCTTACAAAAAGATAGTTGTAGCATTCCGCAACAAGAGCTTAGAGTTTAAGGATATTATAAAAATGGGTCGCACGCAGCTTCAAGATGCAGTGCCTATGACGTTGGATCAGGAATTTGAGGCATTTGCGGTTATTTTAGAAGCTGAGGTAGAGCATTTAGTTCAAAGTAGATCTCAACTTTGTGAAACAAATATGGGTGCTACTGCCATTGGTACGGGTATCAACTCGGATCCTGAGTATGCTAGCCTATGCACGAAACACCTTGCAGATATTTCGGGTACGCCTGTTGTGCTCGCAGATAATCTTATTGCAGCTACTTCGGATACAAGTGTATTTGTGCTTAACTCGTCGATAATTAAAAAAGGAGCCGTTAAGCTATCTAAGATTAGCAATGACTTGAGGCTTTTAGCATCAGGTCCACGCACAGGTTTTGGTGAAATTAATCTTCCCCCGATGCAACCAGGTTCTTCCATCATGCCAGGCAAGGTTAATCCTGTGATACCAGAAGTGGTAAATCAAATAGCATTCAAGGTTATTGGTAACGACCTAACTGTGTCTATGGCTTCTGAGGCGGGACAACTTCAATTGAATGTGATGGAGCCAATCATGGCACTTTCAATACTTGAGAGCATCGAGATATTAATTGAGGGAATCGAAACACTTCGCATCCGTTGCGTTGAGGGAATTACAGCCAATGAAGATAGATGTAGAGACTTGGTGATGAATAGCATTGGCTTGGTTACTGCTATTAACCCATATCTTGGCTACGAGGCTTCTACTAAACTAGCTTCTGAAGCATTGCATTCGGGAAGAGGGGTTTATGACCTAGTTCTTGAGAGCGGTCTGATTGAAAAAGAAAAACTTGATGATATCTTGAAGCCTGAGAATATGGTTCAACCACGCAAGATGAATTAGTTTTTATTGATATAATACTTATATAACACCCTTGATGCTTTTGTAGTTAAGGGTGTTTTTTTATTATGTTACTTATAATGTGTAGATATTGTCCTCAGTAGTATATTAAATATAGAATAAGAGTTGTCAGATTGATTTTATTTTATATTTTTGTAGAAGAACCCAATTAATAAATTTAAAGACTAAATTAAAAAACTATGGCTAACTACAAAATTGAAGAAATTGAAGGTATTGGTCCAGTAATGGGCGAAAAACTTAGAGAAGCAGGAATAACTACAACAGACAAACTTCTTGAGAGTACTCTAACACCAAAACAACGCAAAGATTTGGCAGAGTCAACAGGTATTTCACTTAAGCTGATTCTAAAATTTGCAAACATGGCAGACCTTTTCAGAATTACAGGTGTAGGACAGGAGTATGCAGAACTATTAGAGGCTGCAGGAGTAGATACTGTTCCTGAACTTGCACAGCGCAATGCAGAGAATTTAACTGCTAAAATGGAAGAAGTGAACGAAGAGAAGAGTCTTGTTAGAAGAACACCATCGCTTACTAGTGTTGAAAAGTGGGTGGAAGAGGCAAAAAATCTACCAAGAGCGTTGACTTACTAGAAAGCGTTCACTTAATAATGTTTCTATTTTAGATTAAATCTAACAGGCGGAAAAGAAATAATAACCCATCCCTACTTTTTCTGTAAGAAGGGGTGGGTTGTCTTTTATATTAATTAGTCAGCAATTAAGTTGCAACTTCTTCACAAAGCAATAGCTTAATATAAAAGAGGTACACTCCAAAAAGTTTCGAAGTGTACCCCAGTACATATGATATTCAATATTATTGCTAATAATATATGTCGATTACTTCTTTCTCATCATCATATTCATTAATCCACCACCATTTTTTACATTCGTAAAGCCAAGTTGACTAAGCATTGCTTGCGCATAGCC
>JAAYFB010000409.1 GCA_012728465.1 Proteiniphilum sp.
ATAATAAATGTGCGTGTTAAATATCATTTGCAATTTGACGTTGTCAAATGACAACGTGTTTTGCACATTCACTTTTTGACATTTTCGTATGGCAAAGCGTAAATATCGAACCACTTTTGAACATTTTCGTGTGACAACGAGTAAAAGTGATAACATCTTTTATGAACTGCGAGTGAAAATGGTTAAAAGTGAATGGTTTTTCATCAATTTCTATTTTGCGGAAGCATTTTGCAAATGACAAAGTCATTTGCACAAAAATAAATGCCATTTTACAAACCATTTTTGCTCATTGCCATTTTTTTTTGTTCCAATCATATTTGGCTTTTGCTCATTGCCTTTTTGGCGAGTGTCAATGTGGGTTGAGATTTATGGATTTCCCAAAATGCACACCATTTTCGGATATGTTTTTTGGAAATGCACATTTTTAGCTAAATAATATGATACAGTATTTTTGTCACAACAATAATAATCCATTATATTCTATCGTTTGTTTTATACCCATAAAATATGTTTCTTTGTTATTAGGTTTATCTAACAATAAAATCACGATTACAACAACAAAAATACTTATTAGAATGAAGAGAGAATTAATTTTAATTATGCTAGCCATTTGGCTACTAGCACCAAATGTAATAGCACAACAGCGCACAGAAGTGACTCTGACTAAAGGATGGAAATTCACGCGCGAAGACAACCCATCGTCGAGCCAAATTGATTACGACGACTCATCGTGGCAATCAGTAACAGTGCCACACGATTGGGCAATTTATGGCCCGTTCGACAAGTCAAATGATATTCATCGAATGGCAATAGTTCAGGATGGGCAGCAAAGCGCCATCGAGCACTATGGACGTACTGGTGGACTACCATTTACAGGAGCTGGTTGGTACAGATATAAGTTCTCTATCACCGACATGGCTAACAAAAAAGTAAACATCAAGTTTGATGGTGCTATGAGCAATGCTCGCGTATATATTAATGGCAAAGAGGTGGGCTTTTGGCCTAATGGCTACAACACATTTCACTTTGACATTACCAACTTTGTAAACAAAGATGGGAAAGAAAATACTCTTGCAGTAAGGCTCGAGAACTTTGATGAGCAATCACGTTGGTATCCTGGTGCAGGGCTATATCGCAACGTGCATTTAATTACGACTAATGAAGCACACATTCCTATATGGGGAACATATATTACAACACCAGTTGTGAATGATGAATTTGCGAAAGTAAATGTAAAAACAAAGCTTGAAGTTAAAGAAGGTGCTACATATAAGCTATTAACCGAGATTAGTGATGCGTCAAACACTGTGGTGGCATTAAGTGAATCGGAGCTAGACAAATATGACTTGAATGAGTTCTCGCAAGAATTGATTATTGACAATCCATTGCTATGGGACATTAAGCAACCAAATCTTTACACTGCCGTGTCAAAGCTATACCAAAATGGTGAGCTAATTGATGAATACTCAACCCCATTTGGAGTTCGCACAATAGAGATTGTTGCCAATGATGGCTTCTACTTAAATGGCAATAAAGTTATTTTTCAGGGAGCATGTATGCACCACGACTTAGGACCATTGGGTGCAGCAGTAAATGAAGCAGCAATCCGTCGTCAATTCAGAATTCTACAAGATATGGGGGTAAATGCTATTAGAACATCACACAACATGCCTGCTCCCGAGTATGTACGCATTGCTGACGAGATGGGCATGATGCTAATGGTAGAGACATTTGACGAGTGGGCCATTCCAAAAGTTAGAAATGGATATAACAAGTACTTTAATGAATGGGCTGAGAAAGATCTAACCAATGTGCTGCACCATTTCCGCAACAATCCTAGTGTGGTGATGTGGTGCATAGGTAATGAAGTAGAAGAACAAAGTAATAAGCAAGGCTCTAAGGTAGCACGTTTCTTGCAAGATATTTGCCATCGCGAAGACCCAACTCGCCCCGTGACAAATGGCATGGACAGACCCGACCATGTGTTTAGCAACAATATGGCTGCAATAATGGAAGTGCCAGGCTTTAATTATCGCCCATTCAAATATCAAGAGGCATACGAGAAACTGCCTCAACAAATTATACTGGGTAGCGAAACCACCTCAACTCTTAGCTCAAGAGGTGTATATAAATTTCCTGTTGAACGCAAATCAATGGCAATGTATGACGATCATCAAGCTTCAGGATACGATGTAGAACATTGTGCATGGTCTAATCTTCCTGAAGATGACTTTATTCAGCACGAAGATTTACCATATACTATTGGAGAATTTATTTGGACTGGTTTCGATTACTTAGGCGAACCAACACCATATTATAGCAATTGGCCTAGCCACAGCTCTTTGTTTGGCACTGTTGACTTAGCGGGCATCCCAAAAGATAGATTTTATCTGTACAGAAGCCACTGGAACAAAGAAGAGCACACATTGCACATCCTTCCACACTGGAACTGGCAAGGACGCGAAGGCGAAACAACCCCAATATTTGTTTACACTAATCACCCATCAGCCGAGCTATTCATCAATGGCAAAAGTCAAGGCAAGCGCACAAAAGACTTATCAATCCCACTTGAGGGAACTGGCACGCCAGAGGCTCACAAATCTTTCGAAAGACAAAAGAGATACCGCCTAATGTGGATGGACACCAAGTACGAACCAGGCACCGTGAAGGTAGTTGCTTATGATGAAGCGGGAAATGCAGTGGCTGAAGAAGAAATTCATACAGCAGGCAAGCCGCACCGCTTGGTGCTAGAGGCTGACAGAAACATTATTAATGCTGATGGAAAAGACTTGGCATTCGTAACCATTTCTGTGGTGGATAAAGATGGCAACTTGTGCCCAAATGTTGAAGACTTGGTGAAGTTCGATGTGAAAGGTGCTGGAAAATACAAAGCAGCCGCCAATGGCAATGCTGCAAGTATTGACCTATTTCATCTACCCGAGATGCATCTATTTAGTGGACGACTAGTGGCTATCGTGGAGGCGGGCGAACTGCCTGGCAACATCCAACTGCAAGCCACAATGAAGGGAGTTCGTAGTGGAACGATTGATATAAGGACTCAATAGATTTGCCTTCGGCATTTGCATTTTCCCCTCTTTTCCTAACGAGGGGATAGTTGTTATTTGTTTCCTAACAAATACAAAGCATCTAATATATCTATAATGAACGTTTGGAAACGTTCAACCATTTCCCCCTCGTTATGAAACGAGGGGGAGAGAAAACAAAAGCTGTTTCAAATTATTGAAACAGCTTTTATTATTTATGTTAATCTTTTGCCTAGCTACCAATTAATGAGGAGCAATTGACAATTTTAAT
>JAAYFB010000410.1 GCA_012728465.1 Proteiniphilum sp.
CGATTGGAGTAATTCCATTTGGAATTGACTCAATGTGGTTTGCGATTGGAGTAATTCCATTTGGAATTGACTCAATGTGGTTTGCGATTGGGGCAAAACCATTTAGTTTGAGGTTTGCGTAGTTAGTTATTGGTGTGTTTGTGCAAAATTCGAAATGAACCAGAGGTATATATTACTTTAGATAAGATAAAGTCAAAGACTAACTTTTCATTATTCAAGAATACTACTATCTTGATAGATGGCAACTGTATGTGTTTTTAAAAACTGTGAATAGATATACATTAGTGGAAGACATAAAAAATCCTATGATGAAAAGTATAGACTTTCCATCATAGGATTAATACTTACACAGTTTGTGAGACACTTCTTTTTTGATATATCGTTACTAATTTACTTTTGTTTCAAAAGCTCTTAAATAACACTCTTGCTCTTTAGCAGATTTGTTTATTAATCTAATGTATCTCACTTTATCCTCAATCTTGCCAGATGTCCAATCACCTTTGTCGTTGGCTTTACCTTCATATTCTTTCCAGATGTTCCCATCTGCTGAATATTCTATTTTAGCCCATTCTGGAAAATCTTCAGCTCCAATATTAATCTTTGTTTTTGTTACTTGAAGTTCTTCAGCAAACTCAACGCCAAAGTATCCATTTGCTGGCATCTTCACCACCTCAAGAAGAGGCGAAATAGATATATTTTTTCTAAAAAATCTTACTGGTTGGCTTTTTATCTGATATATATTTGATAACATCGTGTGCGGATTGTAATCTGCAAGCGACTCAAGCTTCTCATCATACATGCTTTCATATCTATTTGCCATCACCACTAGTGTGCTATCTATTAATGGTTCTATAACCAATGTAGCTGTTTTAACACCTGGCTGATATGGGTTTTGATTATATGTATTGCTGTTATCAAACATCTCTTGCTTGATCTCTTTAATGTGGTTGTATAGCGTTGTAAACTTCGACCTGTTGTTGGCCTGCAATGCATCCTGCAAATAGGTTGTTGCTAAACCTGCTTCTGCTACAAGTCTAAATTGCATCAACCATGGATTTATCTCTTCAATTAGAGATGGGTTTTCCTTACTATTTTGAAGAATTGAAGCAGAGAATAGCATGTCTGAAAACTCCTTCCTCACATCACTGACTGCTTTATTATCCATCTGGTTACTACTAATAGCTGTTAGATACTTATTAGCAGTATCCTTAAACTCCCACGACTCATCTCGTCTGTATCTGTGTCCATTTGGTCCTAGGTCTGAGTTATGTATGGCAAATGTTCTGAGTGCCTGATAGTTGTTGGGCATCATCTCTTTTAGTGCTCTCTCCCATGCATCCATTGATTTATAATCTGCAATATTCCACGAGTAGTCTGCCACTCCATAGATTGCTATTTTGGATGCCTCTGCATGCTCCATCGGGTTCGACACGAAACCCGACATCATTCCTTCAGCTTCGGTATCTAATCCGTATGAGGGTCCTAACAGCATATGGTCACGCACATAATCTGAAACGGGGAAGTTCCACCAAACGTATGCATTTCTCTTTATGTGTTTGTTTATCCATTCTAAACCTTGCACATCTATGTCAGATATTACTCTATCACCCGTCCACATTATGTGTATCGATGGATTTAATTTCTCTCCTAATGTTGGTAGGTATCCTTTCTCAATATTGGACCAACTTTTGTTGTATTCTGTTGGACAAAGGATAAGTGGCAACACATCCTTTTTAGGCTTCACAAAGTTGTCGTCAATGTAGTTTAGTAGTTCTGCTTGTTTGTCTGCATCAACTTGTTCCCCCGATATATCGTCAAAGAAGACAGCAAATGCTCGCACTCCTAAATCATACATCAGACTCAGCTTATTCATCATCGCATCTCTATCCTCTGTAGTCCATTTTATATCCATTCCAGGGTGAATAGCCCACACGAAGTCAACATGATTGTTGTTGGCCACCTCTACATATTTTTTTATTTACTCTGCCTCTTTGGTTGGATATGCATCACGCCAATGTGGAGAACGATGATATGGGTCATCTTTTGGTCCATATATGTATGTATTGAGCTTATTATCGCCATAAAAATTTATCTGACTCATTCGCTTCTCGTAAGACCATGGATCTCCGTAAAACCCTTCTACAACTCCTCGAGCTTTAATATTTGGATAATCTGATATTTGACATAAAGCCAACTTGTCCGCCTTAATCAGTTGCTTCAAGGTTTGCACACCATAGTATGTGCCTCTGTCGTCATACCCAGCAATTATTATCCTGTCTGCCTCTACGGACAACCAATACCCTTCGGAGTGATTAGGTATTAGCTTTGTATATTTTCTTACTTCTTTATCTCCTTTTTTACCAATGAGTATAGTGAAGTCACTTTTGTTGTTACCTGTCTCAAATAGCGATTCGAGCAAGGCAAGAGCATGTGTGTCTGCATTTTTACTTGCAAATATTCTTACATTGGTTGGTTTTTCAATACTACCCTCATTCATTGTAATACTTTGAGGTGTAGGGTTAATAATTGGATAATCACTTGCGAAAGCAAATGTAGAGAACATCACTAAGGCAAGTGTTAATAATTTTAATTTCATATTTATGTAGTTATAGTTTATATTATTCCTTTAAAAGAGTTGGCACAAAAGTACAAGCAGTTTTTACAATTAACAAAACATGTGTGCCTAAACTTATATATAGTCAACCCTTCAAATGGCAATCTTCTGCAACATCGAAAACTGATTATGAGCCCTCTAGAGGAGCCATAAATAATAATACAAGATTTACTATACAAATATAGCTTGTTGCGCATGATTATAAAAACCCATATCGCTGACATTATGAGATGTGTCCTACCATTAAGGGCTAAGAATTCAGGAGGGTATTAATTCTCTATTTATCCATACAAAACTAGCAGTTACAATTTTTCAATTTGCCAAAATCACAATCACTTCACTTTCGGAAAATCCTTAGTTCTTGTAGTATAGCAAGGAGAGAGTCTTCTTTGTTTAATTTTCCATTGTTCACCATCACCAAGTACGGCCAGCTTTAGTGAATTAGTGCCATACCGATTATTAGTACTATCAATAATTTCCATAAGGCGCTTGTGCTTTGCTCTATCTACATTATCCCACAAGTATCCTTGCACAGCACCTTCTGAAATTATATCCAACAGCATTACACCTACTTTTTTATAATTAAATCCTGTTCGGAATATCTTATATAATCCTTCTGACATGTATTTTATAATTTCCATCGTGGAGTTGGTTGCTACGGGCATATTAACAATAACATGGTTTCTATATTGAGGGAGATCATCTCTAAATGGGTTAGTTTCTAAAAAAACAAGAATAGATTTAGCGCAACCTCTTTGTTTTCTAAGTTTTGCTGCAGCCATGCTAGTATAGGACGCAGCAGCTTCCTTTATTACTTCTAAGTCATCAAGCATTTTGCCAAATGATCGAGACACCATTATACTCTGTTTATCTGGTGCTATAGCCTCTACTTCAATACAAGGTTCACCTAGCAACTCACACCATGTTCTTTCGCCTATCACGGTCATGTGTTTTCTTACCCAACTACGACTAAGTTGTGTAAAATCGTATGCTGTATTTACTCCTCGATCTTTAAGTTTTTGCGAGCTTCTTCTTCCAATTCCCCAAATGTCAGAAACATCTGTGAGCCGTAATGCTTTTATTCGTTTTTCATCAGTATCAATTACGCAAACATTTTGATAGCCTGGATATTTTTTTGCAAATCTATTAGCTAACTTGGCCAATGTTTTTGTAGGTGCTATTCCCAAACTTACAGGTACACCCGTTCCTTGTGTCACAGTACGTACCACATCAAGTCCATATTCATTAAGAGTAGATAAATCTACTCCCGAAAAATCTAAAAATGCTTCATCTATTGAGTAGTCTTCTAATTTGGGAGTAAATCTAGACAAAAGACCTTTCATTCTCATTGACATATCAGCATAAAGCACAAAGTTTGTTGAAAATACCTGAACGTTATTACGTCTTATTATATCCTCAACTTCAAAGTAGTTTGCACCCATTTTAATACCTAATGCTTTGGCCTCTTCACTTCTTGCAATGGCACATCCATCATTATTGGAAAGCACAATGACAGGCTTACCATCCAGCGAAGAATTAAAAACTCTTTCACAAGATACGAAAAAGTTATTGCCATCACATAGCCCATACATACTACTTAGAATTTTTTTATTACATACTTAACCACTCCCCAACGTTTAAGTTCTTCTCCTTCATTTATAATAATTGGTTCAAATTCAGGATTAGAAGAAAGTAATGCAACATGACCCTGTCTATACTCAAGTCTTTTCATCGTAAACTCTCCATCAATAGAGAATATTAATATTGCGTTTTCGTATGGCTCCTCAAGCTTATCTACAACTAACAAATCACCCTCAAAGATTCCATCACCACTCAAGCTATTACCACCGACATGCAAGCAGAAGGTACTCTCTTTGCTCTTAACTAGTAACTTGTTGAAATCAATTCCATCTTCAATATAATTGTATGCTTCACTAGGGAATCCTGCTTTTACAGGGCTTGCATACAAATCTACTTCCATATGCAGTAGTTCTTCAGCAATTGGGATTAGTTTATTTAGTTGTTCATTTATAGTTTTCATAGTTGCAAAAATAATAATTTCATTGCTATTAAAGATATAGCAATGAAATATCTGTAAGTACTCGAATTTCTAATCAGCAATCACCTTTCAACCTTTCACATACTCTGTTTTAAGAGTTATTTTTTGAACGGTCTCTGTTTCTATACTGTACTAATCATTAATATAAAGCAAACTAACCTATTTCGGCAGCTACTTGCTTCATCTTTCTATTTATCTGTTCAGTGCACAGATTACCTATGCTGCCCGCGTGAGTATGATTTACACTGTGACTGCTTTCAAAACGACCTTCATTTACTGCATGTCCCACTTGTATATAAGCCTCGCGGAAGGGTGTTCCTTGCAATACCCTATTATTTACCTCCTCAACGGTGAATAGATATTTATACTTATCATCCGAAAGTATATCATCATTCACACTAACATGTGTAAGCATAAAATGAGTCATTTCGAACAATGAATTAATCACCTCGAGTGCTGGAAATAGAACCTCTTTCAACAATTGAAAATCGCGATGATAGCCATGTGGCAAATTAGTAGTCATCAGGGCCATTTCGTTGGGCAAACTTTGCAAACGATTACTATGTGCACGAATAAGCTCCCACACATCAGGGTTCTTTTTGTGTGGCATTATGCTCGAACCTGTTGTCAGGTTGTCGGGGTATGATATAAAACCAAAATTAGATGATAAGTAGTTGCAATTATCAACAGCCAACTTGTTTAATGTATTTGCAAATGATGCAATACTATAGGCCAGTGTTCGTTCCGTTTTCCCACGTCCCATTTGAGCTGCCACCACATTATAGCTCATCTCAGAAAATCCAAGCTCTTCAGTAGTCATCTCTCTGTTCAATGGAAATGAGCTACCATAGCCTGCTGCAGAACCTAATGGGTTTTGGTCAGCCACTCTGTATGCTGCCACCAGTGTGTGCATATCATCTACCAGTGATTCGGCATATGCACCAAACCACAATCCGAATGATGATGGCATGGCCACTTGTCCATGTGTGTAGCCTGGCAACAATATATTTTTATGCTCTTCACTAAGCGATTGAAGCAAATCAAATAGCTTTATGGCATTGTCTTTTATCTCAATTATTGCATCTTTGAAGAACAATTTCAAGTCAACTAATACTTGGTCGTTTCTCGAACGCCCTGAGTGTATCTTCTTACCCACTTCGCCAAGTCTTTCAGTGAGCATAGCCTCCACTTGCGAGTGAATATCCTCGGCATCATCATCAAGGGCAAAGTTTCCTTTTTCCACCTCACCTAATATATTTTTAAGTTCAGCACGTAATATCTTCTCCTCATCTGCCTCTAGTAGCCCAATTGTAACCAACATCTTGATGTGAGCCATTGAACCTAGTATATCATATTTTGCAAGTCTTAAATCCAGTTCTCGGTCTTTGCCTACGGTGAAGTCTGAAACCAGTTTGTCTGAATCAAGTCCTTTACTCCAAATTTTTGCCATTATTCCTTATATTTACTTTTTCGTAGCACTCTGTGCCAATTGTTCCACAAATTTAATATATCCTTCTACACCTTGCTCAATTTCATCAATCAAAATATACTCATCTGATTGATGTGAGCGTGCAGAATCACCAGGCCCCATCTTTACTGCAGGGCAAGTAATTCTCATCCAGTCGGAAGTGGTAGGCGAAACATAGGTTTCGATATCCAATCCTTTTATTGCATCTATTATAAAATTATCAATAGGTGTTGCTGAGCTTCTGTTTGTTAAGTTTCGTGCGGTGAGTGAACTTTGTACTTTCGATTGCAATATCTCCAGTATCTCGCTATTGTTATATTGATCAGTTGGACGAATATCCACCACAAACGAACATTTATCAGGCACAACATTGTGTTGAGTCCCTGCATTTATTTGTGTTACGGTAATCTTAACCTCTCCCATCGTAGGTGACACTTTGTCTAGCCTTGTCGATTTAATTATATTAATATCATCCAATGCTATATACAATGCATTCACACCCTCATTTCGTGCTGCGTGTCCGCTCACTCCTTTGGCTTCGCCATCTATTACTAACAAACCACGCTCAGCAATTGCTGCTTTCATTTGTGTGGGCTCGCCAATTATGGCAAAGTCAACTTTGTTAGACATCTCTCTCCACAAATTAGTCATGCCTTTAGGCCCCGAGTTCTCCTCTTCGCCCGACAGAGCTAATAGCAAATTGAATGGCAGCTTAGTTTCATAGAAGTGTAAGAATGTTTGCATCATACACACCACACTACCACCAGCATCATTGCTACCCAGTCCATAGATGTGGGTATCAGATTGTGGGGGATTAAATGGATCAAATGTGTAGCCACTGGCAGGGCGAACAGTATCTAAATGTGAGTTGAGCATCAGTGTGGGCTTCGCCTCGTTGTGATATAGCTGTCTAAATATTATATTGTTATCTATTCGTTCAGGATAAATGCCCTTTTCTGCAAAATATGATAGAAGGTAATCTACCCTCATATCCTCTTCACCCGAAAAAGACTGAATTGAAATAAGCTTACGCAACACCTCAACCGCATCATCTCGATATGTGATAATGTTATTTATCATAGCAGTACCGTTCCACGTTTTGCTAGCAAATTGTCGGCATGAAGAATTACCACCTCCGAAACGCCACCATCAATTGCCTTAAATGAGTTATCAATCTTTGGTATCATACCACCAGCTATTACACCCTCAATTTTTAGAGCTTCAGCTTCTTCTTTTGTTATAGTTTTGATTAGTGATTCGGGGTTATCAATATCACGCAACACACCCTCCTTCTCAAAACAATAATATAGTGTTGTTTTATAACTTTTGGACATTGCTGCAGCCAATGTATTAGCTACTGTGTCAGCATTAGTATTTAACAGCGCACCTTTCTCATCATGAGTGATAGCACAAAAAACAGGCGTAAGCCCCGACTCTACCAATTGAGAAATAAATTTATCATTTATCTTATTAGGATTGGGATCCCCAACATATCCAAAGTCAATTGGCTCTGGTGATCGCCTTACTGATGGGATGGTATTTGCATCAGCACCCGAAAGACCAATTGCATTACACCCTATTGCTTGAAGTGCCGAAACAATACTTTTGTTGATCCACCCAGCATACACCATAGTAACTGTGCGAAGTGTGTCAGCATCAGTAACTCGTCGCCCATCTATCATTTTGGTTTCAATGCCAAGTTCTTTAGCCATTTTAGAGGCCATCACTCCCCCACCATGCACAAGTAGCTTTCTACCTTCAAGCTTATTCAAGTCATTTAGAAAAGACTTTAAAGCATCTGGGTTATCAACAACATTGCCACCTATCTTTATTATTGATAGGCTCTCTTTGTTTGTCATATTAATTTTTATTTAATACAAGAATATCTTAGCTATAATCTAAAATAGAATGTTCGTAACAAAATATAATGCAGAATACTGACATTATAATTAGATTCCTTTTAGCAACTCCTTAATTACACTCTGAGCCGAAACGACCCTATTTGCAGCCTCCTGAATAACGATAGATTGTGCACTTTCTATTACATCATCCGTAACAATCATGTTTCTACGAACTGGCAAACAGTGCATAAAATGTGCATTGTTAGTTAATGCCATCTTTTGTGCATCTACTGTCCATGCACGGTCGGTAGATAATATCTTACCATAATTAGGATCGCGATAAGCTGACCAGTTTTTGGCATAGATAAAGTCAGCATCTTTGTAAGCCTTCTCTTTATCGTACTCTACTATTGCATTTCCTACAAACTTATCATCAAGCTCGTAACCCTCGGGGTGCGTAATCACAAACTCATAGTCGGTGGCATTCATCCACTCAGCAAAAGAGTTTGGTACTGCCTGTGGCAATGCACGTGGATGTGGAGCCCATGTTAGAACAACTTTTGGTCGCTCTGTCTTTTTAAATTCTTCAATAGTAATTAAGTCGGCATAGCTTTGCAATGGATGAAGCGTAGCTGCCTCCATGCTAAACACTGGCTTACCCGAATAGCGAATAAATTGATTGATAATTACTTCATTGTAATCATCCTCTTTACTCTCAAATTGAGCAAATGCACGAACACCAATGGTATCGCAGTAGCTACCCATCACAGGAATTGCCTCAAGAATGTGCTCTGGCTTATCACCATCCATTATCACACCGCGTTCTGTCTCTAGTTTCCATGCACCTTGATTAATGTCGAGTACTATTACATTCATACCCAAATTTAGAGCAGCCTTTTGGGTGCTCAATCTTGTACGCAAGCTAGAGTTGAAAAATATCATCAATAAAGTTTTGTTTCTTCCCAAATCTTGATCTGCAAATGGGTTCTCTTTTACATACTTGGCTCTCTCTAGAGCCTGCTTTATGTTGCCTATATCCTTTACACTTGTGAAATGTTTCATGTATATTTCTTTTTTTAGAAATCCAGATAAATCTAGATTATAGTCAATAAATGGCTAGTTGCTATTAGCTTTTTGCTTCTAGCAGTTGTATTTGAGCCTTTAGCTCACTTAAAAATATATCCACCTCTTCTTTAGTTATAGACAGAGGAGGTAATAATCTCATTACATTATTTTTAGCACCACCTGTAAAAATATGGTTTTCGAAAAGAAGTTTGTTGCGGACACTAGCAAGTTCTGGCTCTAAATCGATACCCAGCATAAGCCCACTACCACGAACTTCTTTTACACCCTTGATACTTCCCAATTGATGTATCAAGTAATCACCAATTGCTTTAGCATTTTCTACAAGAGCCTCATTCTTCATTACATCTAACACTGCAATTGCAGCTGCACAAGCTAGGTGATTGCCACCAAATGTAGTGCCAAGCATTCCGCTTTTGGCTTCAAACTTAGGCGATATCAATATTCCACCTACGGGAAAACCATTACCCATACCCTTAGCCATTGAAATAATGTCGGGCTTGATACCTGAATATTGATGTGCAAAGAATTTACCTGTACGTCCATATCCAGATTGTATTTCGTCAAGAACCAGTACAACATCATTCTCTTCGCACACTACAGATAACTGTTGCAAGAACTCATCTGTTGGAGAATATATACCTGCGACTCCTTGAATTCCTTCAATAATCACTGCCGCTACATCTCCTTTTGACATTTCTGATTTTACTGCATCAATATCATTAAGTGGAACGAAAGTGACTTTATGTCCTTGATTAAATGGAGCCTGAATAGCAACATTATCAGTAATTGCTACTGCACCCGATGTGCGACCATGGAAGGCCTCGTTGAATGCTATCACCCTACTCTTACCTGTGTGAAATGATGCTAACTTAAGCGCATTTTCATTTGCCTCTGCACCCGAGTTTGCAAGAAATAGCGAATAGTCAGTGTATCCAGACAGCTCTCCTAGCTTTTCGGCCAATTCTGTTTGCAAACTATTTTCTACTGAGTTTGAGTAAAAGCCAATATTAGCTACTTGCTCCTGTATCATCTTTACGTAATGTGGATGCGAATGACCAATTGATATCACTGCGTGACCACCATAAAGATCAAGATATTCAGTTCCTCCTTTGTCCCACACTTTACATCCCAATGCCTTTACAGGCTCGATAGGCCAAAGGCTATATACATCAAATAACTTCATAATTATTTTCTTTAATTTTTGATTATCTAAAATGCACTTCCTTTAAGCTTCAGACCTACGGTTTCATCAATACCAAACATTAAGTTCATGTTCTGAACAGCAGCACCCGAGGCACCTTTTATTAGGTTATCTATTATAGACGTAATGTAGATGTATCCATTATGAAACTCAACATGTAGCAACACCTTGTTAGTATTTACAACCTCTTTTAACGATATGGACTTATCCGACACAAACACAAAAGGAGAGTCTTTGTAATATTTTTTAAACATATCTACAGCCTCTTGCTCGCTCATCGAGTTATTCCATTTTGTGTAGATGCTAGCAAATATACCCCTTGCAAAATCTCCACGCATTGGCACAAAGTTAATTTGTGGCACTTTATTACTTCCTCCACTCTTAAGTGTATGAGTTATCTCCTCTAGATGTTGATGTGCGAATGCTTTATAAACAGATATATTATTATCACGATAACTAAAGTGTGTGGTATCTCCAGGTCTTTTTCCAGCACCAGTAGAACCAGTGATGGCATGTACATGGATATCATCTGTCAAAGCATCAACTGACGCAAGTGGCAAAAGAGCCAATATTATAGATGATGCAAAACATCCAGGATTTGCCACATTATTTGTAGCCTCTATTTTTTCCTTATTTAATTCGCATATTCCAAACACGAAGTCTCTACCCATAAATGATGGATCGTTGCGGAAATCATTTCCTAGATCAATAATCTTGCAATCTTTTGGAATATCATTCTCCTCTAAGAAAGAACGCGACAATCCATGACCTAAACATAGAAATATAACATCAGGATTACTAAACGTGTCGGTAAATACCAAATCTGTTTCGCCTAGCAAATCACGGTGCATCTCTCCTACTGAAACACCTACTGATGTGGTACTAATTACAGATTCTATCTCTACATGAGGATGGTTTAACAAGATACGCAGCAGTTCGCCCGCTGTGTATCCTGTTCCACCTACAATACTAACTTTTATCATATCAGTTATTTTCTTGTTATTTCTTTTCGTCGTGAATTGAATAATATATCTTCAATGGATTTGCTGTTACTTTAGTAAATCCAATAACATCTTGTCCTGTAAATGATTTATTTACCTCGCCATATTCACCAAACTTAGAGCTCATCAAGTCAAACTCAGGATTACATCCTAATACTGAGAAGTGATATGGACGTAACTCTACCTCAACCTCTCCCGAAACATACTTTTGAGTATCGTCAAGGAATGTTTCGATATTGCGCATCACTGGCTCTAGGAATTGTGCTTCGTGCATCAATTGTCCATACCAATTAGATAGTTGCTCTTTCCAATACATTTGTTGCTTGGTAAGTGA
>JAAYFB010000411.1 GCA_012728465.1 Proteiniphilum sp.
ATATAAATGTGGTACGCGATTTAACACAATCATTTTGAATTGCCAAAATGTCTTAACACAAAATCAACATTCCATTTGGAATTAGATAAATCGTTTAAAGCATTTTAATAATTCCAAATGGAATTGCAAAAATGTTCTAACACAAAATCTATATTCCATTTGGAATTGACAATTCGGGTACAACATTGGTGACTTTCAGCCTGAAATATGTTAAATGTGGCTAGTTTTGGCATTGTCTGTTTTAGTTAATTATTTAACAGTTTGGTATTTTCTGTTTTCTCATGGTATTTTGTCCCCTGTTAGTTGTCATATTATATGTCTAATGTTTTTAGATGATGGCTAGGTGAACCCACCTTTTTTCTAAAAAATGCGAGATAGGTAAGTTTGCCACATCAAAAGAGAGTATATCTAGAACGAATAGTTATTGTTGATACTGAACCAAGCCACACATTGTGTGTTATACTCTTCGGGAGGTATTAAAGATATTAATATCTCAATTTATACAATTATACAAATCATAGCAGTATGTCACAAAAACTAAATAAATATAGTGCACACGTTACGCAAGACGAATCGCAACCAGCTGCACAAGCCATGCTTCATGCTATTGGTCTTAGTGATGAAGATTTTAAAAAACCACAAGTGGGCATAGTAAGTGCAGGTTGGGATGGAAATCCATGCAACATGCACTTGAATATGTTTGGCGAACATGTGAAGTTTCATGTAAATAAGCTTGGACTTGTTGGCCTCAACTTCTACACTATTGGTGTTAGCGATGGTATATCGATGGGAACATCTGGAATGAGATACTCGTTGGTGTCTCGAGATGTTATTGCCGACTCCATCGAGACTAATGCGGGTGCACAATGGTATGATAGTATTGTGGCAATAGTTGGTTGCGACAAAAATATGCCAGGCGCAGCCATAGCACTTAGCCGATTAGATAGACCATCACTAATAATATATGGTGGAACTATTGCAGCAGGATATTATAAGGGCGAAAAGCTTGATGTTGTGTCTGCTTTCGAGGCTTTAGGAAAGAAGGTGGCTGGAACAATTAGTGATGAAGATTACAAACAAATAATTGCAAGAGCTACTCCCGGTGCAGGTGCCTGTGGTGGTATGTACACCGCAAATACGATGGCTTCAGCACTTGAGGCTTTGGGTATTAGTTTGCCTTACACATCGTCAAACCCAGCGAATAGCAATGAAAAAAAGGCAGAAATGGCACAAGCAGCAGCTGCAATAAAAAATCTTATTGAGAAGGATATAAAACCTAGCGACATACTTACCAAAAAATCATTTGAAAATGCTATTCGTTTAGTGATTATATTAGGAGGATCTACTAATGCAGTGATGCACTTGATAGCTATGGCTAAGGCTGCTGATGTAGATATTACACTGGACGACTTTGTGCGATTAGGAAAAATAACTCCAATGCTAGCAGACTTTAAGCCGAGTGGAAAATATGTGATGGAGGATTTGCAAGATCAGGGTGGCACACCAGCTGTATTAAAATTTATGCTTGAGAATGGCATGCTTCATGGTGATTGCCTAACAGTAACAGGCAAGACTATGGCTGATAACCTAGCCGATGTTCCAAGTTTGAAGATGGGACAAGAGATTGTACATTCGTTAGATAATCCTATAAAAAAGGATAGTCATATACGCATACTTTTTGGTAATATAGCAAACGAAGGTGCAGTTGCTAAAATTACGGGCAAAGAGGGTGAATACTTTGAGGGCAATGCTCGTGTATTTGATGACGAGCAAGAAGCTATTGATGCTATGCTGAATAATGAGGTGAAGAAGGGTGATGTGGTAGTTATTAGATATGTAGGGCCTAAGGGTGGACCAGGAATGCCGGAAATGTTAAAGCCTACCTCTACACTAATGGGAGCAGGCTTGGGCAAGGATGTGGCATTGATTACGGATGGTCGTTTCTCTGGTGGCTCGCATGGCTTTGTGGTGGGGCACGTTACTCCCGAAGCACAAGTGGGAGGCAATATAGCTCTTATTTGCAATGGAGACACTATCAGGATTGATGCAATTAATAATACTATTGATGTGTTAATTTCGGAAGAAGAGCTTGCCCAAAGACGAGCAGAATGGGTTGCACCTCCACTGAAAGCAAAGCGTGGAGTCTTATATAAGTATGCTAAGTCAGTATCGTCGGCATCTGAAGGGTGTGTGACGGATGAGTGATAGCTTATTATAATTAGTTTAGATTGCTGAATTTGTCAGCAATCTAAACTATAATCTCCAATATAATTCTATTTAGCCAACTTTAGTATTCTAATTGCTCCTCTAATAACTATAAAGAACACAATAGTTCCAATTATTAAGTCGGGCATTCCATTTCCTAAGGCCCATACTAGTAATCCTGCTACTATCACACCC
>JAAYFB010000412.1 GCA_012728465.1 Proteiniphilum sp.
AGTTAATCCCAAAGAATGGTTGTTAGATGTGCTGGCAAGAATAAAGGATACCAAACAAGATGATTTTAATAGAACTATTACCAATAAACTGGGCTAACAAAAAATAGAAACAAAAATTACTGAAAAAAAGCAGGCTATGAATCATAGCCTGCTTTTTTGTTTATACAAGACGGAGATAAATGGATGCTTACCCACCACTTAATGGATTTACCCACTCTCTGTAAGTACCATTATGAACGGTAATAGTATCTCCTGGTAATGCTTTTTGTGCTGCCCAGTTTATTGTTTTAAAAGGCGCTTCAATTGAGCCCACACTGGAATCACTCCCTTTGGGAGAAACATGATACTCTTTTGCTGACAAATAGCCAGCTAATAGTAATGATACTAAAGCACACATGGTGCTTTTAATTCTAGTATATTTGATTTTATTTCCGCTCATTATTATGAGGAATTTTTTAAATATTGTTCAATAATTCGGACAGTTAATCAACGCAGGATTTACAAAGGAATTTAAGTCTATTTCTTTTCCCAAATCTTCTCTACTTCCTCTAAGGATTTCCCCTTTGTTTCAGGAACCATTTTCCACACGAATAGAGCTGATACTACAGCCATTAGTCCGTAGAATCCATATGTAGCGGCACCACTAAATTCCATCATCGCTGGGTATGTGGATGAAATAAGATAGTTAGAAGCCCATTGAGCTGACACAGCTATAGCTACAGCTTGACCTCTTATTTTATTTGGGAATATCTCAGCAATTAATACCCAACATATCGGACCCCAAGACATCATAAATGATGCTGTATATATAATAATAAATACTAATGTGCTAATTCCAATAATTTCAAAATAAGATAATGAGGCAATTGCAAACATACCTATAGCCATTCCTATAGAACCCGTTATCAGCAACGGCTTACGGCCCCATTTATCAACTGTTAATATAGCTACTACAGTGAAAATAACATTTACAAGTCCCATTATTATTGTTTGCAACATAGATGCGTCTTTGGCAGCACCCATACTTTCAAAAATTCGTGGTGCATAATATAGAGCAACGTTAATACCCACAAATTGCTGGAATACTGACAATAATATTCCTATAATAATAACCTTCTTTCCATATGAGAATATCTTACTATTTGACGACCCCACAAAAGTAGATTTAATATCATTCAGAATTGCTATCGCCTTTTCTTTTGATCCATTCACTTTAATAAGAACAGACATAGCCTTATCGTACTGATTAGAGTATGCCAAATAACGAGGTGTTTCAGGCACAAGAAATAGTAAGGAGCCAAAAAGAAATGCAGGTATTGCCTCTGAAGCAAACATATATCTCCATCCAATACTGTTAATCCATTCTATAGACTGCCCTTTAGCTATCCCCCAATTCACAAAATAAACCACAAGCATTCCAAAAATAATAGCAAATTGATTGAATGACACCAATCGACCACGAATATCTGCTGGAGCTATTTCACTTATATACATAGGAGAAACTGCCGAAGCAAGACCAACACCTATTCCACCTATAATTCTATAAAGATTAAACATAAATAATAGTCCAATTGAAGGCTCTCCTTTAGCAAAAAATAATGTTTCAGGGAATCCAGAGCCTAATGCAGATATAAAAAATAATATTGATGCAACTATTAATGATTTTTTACGACCTATATTGTTCGATAGATATCCTGAGATCAGCCCTCCAATAATACAGCCTATCAACGCGCTTGACACTGTTGCACCATGCACAAAACTACCTAATCCAAGTGGCTCTATCAAATAAGCTTGTATCGATTTCTCTGCTCCTGAAATTACAGCAGTATCATATCCAAATAATAGCCCCCCCAAAGTAGCAATAAGGGTAATGCCAAAAATATATAAACTGTTTGTTTTATTTAAACTCATAAGAAAAGATTTTAGATATTTATAAATAGAAGTAGAATATAAGCGAAAAAGCTATACATACCTACTTCTATTATAATTATTGTTTTCGAATTAATTTATATATACATATTTATTATAGCCTCATATAGCTCTTGCTTACCACTTATTTGTGTTGGCTCTCCTGCCTCTTTAGCATATGACACTAAATCCTCAAGAGTAAGACTACCCAGTTCGAATTCTTTTCCTTTACCCGAATTAAATGAAGCATATCTATCTTCAAGCATCTTACTATAAGGTGAATCATTCAATATATTGGCCGCTGTTTCCAATGCACGTGCCATTACATCCATTCCTGCAATATGAGCAATAAATATATCCTCCAAATCAGTAGAGTCACGACGAGTTTTTGCATCAAAATTTGTACCTCCGTTGCCCAATCCTCCATTGCGAATAATATGCAAATAAGCTTGAACTAACTCAAACTGATCTATCGGAAATTGGTCTGTATCCCATCCATTTTGATAGTCACCACGGTTGGCATCAATAGAGCCTAATAATCCAGCATCAACTGCACAAGCTAACTCATGCTCAAAAGTGTGTCCTGCTAATGTAGCATGATTAACCTCAATGTTTATTTTGAAATCTTTATCTAGTCCGTAGTGACGCAAAAAGCCAATAACAGTTTCAGTATCGTAATCGTATTGATGCTTTGTTGGCTCCATTGGCTTTGGCTCTATAAGGAATGTTCCTTTAAAACCTTTAGCTCGGCCATAATCGCGTGCCATTTTCAACATTTGTGCAAGGTGCTCTTTTTCTCTCTTTTGATCAGTATTTAGTAGAGTCATATAACCTTCACGGCCGCCCCAAAACACATAATTATCACCGCCTAGCTCTATTGTAGCATCAATAGAGTTTTTTATTTGTAAGGCTGCACGAGCCACAACGTCAAAATTAGGATTAGTGGCAGCACCATTCATATAACGTTTATGAGTGAACACATTTGCAGTACCCCAAAGTAGCTTTATGCCTGTTTCAGCTTGCTTCTCTTTTGCATATGCAACAATAGCTTTCAAGTTTGCCTCATACTCATCAATAGTATCAGCTTCATCGATAAGATCAACATCGTGAAAACAGTAATACTCTATTCCCATTTTTTGCATAAATTCAAACCCAGCATCAAGTTTTTGTTTGGCAACATCCAAAATAGATGCGCCTTCTACCCATGGGAATGTTTTAGTAGCTTTTCCAAATGGGTCTCCACCATCTGCACATAAAGTGTGCCACCATGCCATAGAAAACCTCATCCAGTCTTTCATCTTTTTGCCATGGACTACCTTTTCAGCATCATAATATCTAAATGCTAAAGGATTTTTACTCTCTTTTCCTTCAAATTTTATCTTTCCTATTCCAGGAAAAAACTCTTGTTTGCTCATGATTCTATTTTTTATAAATTATATTTGTTTTAAAATGATCTCTTTCCAGTTATTGTAGGCCTCTTTGGTAGCAACTTCATCTTCTTTTATAGGCAAGTAAGTTTTAAGCACACTTACACTTGCAAAAGCCTCATCCGTAGATTTAAAATGCCCAACACCTATTCCAGCTCCCATAGCTGCACCAGCAGCACCATCAGTATTATAAAGCTCGATGGTAGCTCCACTAAGATTTGCTAATGTTTGAGCAAATATTGGACTCAAAAACATGTTAGCATAGCCCGCTTTAATAATATTAATTTGCATACCCATTTCACGCATAATCTCTAAACCATACTCATAAGAAAAAACTATGCCTTCTTGAGCTGCTCGTAGTATATCTTTCTTATCGTGTATATTAAAATTAATTCCATGTATAGAGCAGTTTATATCTTTATTCTCTATAACACGTTCTGCTCCATTTCCAAAAGGTGTAATGAGAATACCTTTAGAACCAATGGGTGATTGACTTGCAAGATTATTCATATCCTCGTATGATAATCCTTCAACAGCCAAATTACGTTTAAGCCAAGAGTTTAATATTCCAGTACCATTGATACATAATAAAACTCCTATATAAGGTTTATCGAGTGTGTAATTAACATGAGCAAAAGAATTTACTCTAGATAGTTTGTCATAATTCAACTTATCCAACACCCCATAAATAACTCCTGATGTACCTGCATTTGCTGCCACCTCTCCAGGTTTCATTACATTAAGCGAGAAAGCATTATTTGGCTGATCGCCTGCACGATATGTTACAGGTGTTCCCTCTTTCAGTCCAAGCTCCAAAGCAGCAAATGAATTAACAGTGCCTTGTTCACCAAATATTGGTTTCATTTCTGGAAAAAAAGATTTTGGTATTCCATAATATCCAATAATATCATCAGATATTGACTGTGTTTTATAATCCCAAAATATTCCTTCTGATAATCCCTCAATGGTAACCGACACATCTCCAGTGAGCTTCATTCCGATATAATCACCTGGAAGCATCAATTTATCTATCTTATCGTATAATTCTGATTCGTGTTCTTTAACCCAAGCAAGCTTAGATGCAGTAAAGTTTCCCGGAGAATTAAGCAAATGACTTAGACACTTTTCTTCACCTATTGCCTTTAATGCTTTTTCGCCATATGAAATTGCGCGACTATCACACCAAATAATAGATGGTCTCAACACTCTTTGATATTTATCCACTAGCACCAGTCCATGCATTTGCCATGTTATACCTATGGCTTTAATATCTTCGCCTTTTGCATTGGCTTTCTGCATTACCGAGGCGTGGGCTAGCTTAAGATTATCCCACCACATTTCGGGATCTTGTTCGGCCCAGCCCGATTTGATAGCAGTTATTTTCATCTCCTGCTTAGGAAAAAAGTCTGTTGCAACAACTGCTCCAGTCTCTGAAGATATCAAACAGGCTTTAACTGATGAACTCCCTATGTCGTATCCAATAAAATACATACTGATTATTTTTTAAGTATATAATTATAAATTAATTTTATATTTATTGTATTCTGTTTTTTTAAACTTGTAATACATTGCAGCACGATGCGCAACATTAACTTGCTTCTCATCCATTTTTTCGATATATGGAAGTTGCTGCATCTTTTTATGAAAATTACGAATATCTATATCTTTATTATATATTTCCTCATATAACTTATGAACTTGGCTAATTACAAACTTTTGTGGTAGTAATTCAAACACTACTGCAGGTTCAAGCTCCACCCATTGCCTTATCTCTTTAAGTGATTCAGTTATAATCTCATTATGATCAAATGGCAAGTGGGAAATCTCATCTATTGGCACCCACACAGTCTCTTTGAATTTTGAAATAGCGTTCAACTTCTTACCTATTCTAATTATTGAGAGATACGCTACAGTGATTAATCTATTAATATTGGGCTGATACTCAACATCCAGCCATTGTATATCTTCCTCCTTGCTTGCTCTATCGGGCGAGGCAAAACATCTAAACTGCCTTTGTGTCATTTTTTTAATTCCAGTTAGCTCAAATAAAACTCGACTAGCGGCATCATTGACATCTTCATCATCATATATTAAGCTACCTGGCAACTTCAATTCTTCTGAATTCTTTTCTTTTCGTACGAGTAAGATGTTCAAACGTTCGCCGTCAAAGCCTAATACAGTACAATCAACGGAGACATAGGTATGGATAAATTTCTTTCTCATTGAGTATTTCTATCAGTAATAATTGTTATTAATGTAAAGATAATAACAATATCAACAAACACAATACAATTAAAACTTAATTATCTAATAATAACCTGCTTATCAAAAAGTTATAAATCGACATTATACAATAAGTACTTAAAGAATAACAAAACACCAAAATTCTAACTAACTCAATAATAACTATATATATACTTCGACATTCCTTAGAAAAAGAACTCACTTTTCATCAAATAAACAATAAGAAATAAATATTAAACAAAACAAATTTGAAATTTATGGTTCTATTATGTTTTGTGTACTTAATTTCATAAAATCATTAAGACAGTTCTCTATGTGAGATACTGATTCTTTTTTATGAACACAGCACCTTATTAAGCCATTGTATTATTAAAGGCTTTATAACGAATGAATAATCCTGAAATTAGCACACAATAAGTAGTTTGAAATATTTATTGATATATACAGCAACTCCATTATTTTGTTCAATCATTTGATTATTAACACATTATGCTTGCGGGTATTTTTTATTTTTGTATATTTGTCTAATAATCAACGATATAAG
>JAAYFB010000413.1 GCA_012728465.1 Proteiniphilum sp.
CCATTAAAGATGCGAAAATTATAATAGTTATCCCTTTTTTTGTACTTTTACGATGGATATAAGCAGGGCAAGGAACCTCAGTTTAGGTTGAACTGCTGTAATAAAAACTATTTAAATATACAGACTATGAGTATTAAAGACCTTGAGCCAAAAGTTATTTGGAGCCGATTTTATGACATCACACAAATTCCGCGTCCCTCTAAAAAGGAAGAGCGTATCTTAGCATATCTAATTGATTTTGCTAAGCATTACGGCCTTGATCATAAGCAAGATGAGGCTGGCAATATATTGATTACAAAAAACGCAACACTAGGCAAGGAGGATTCTCCAACAGTAATTCTTCAATCGCATGTGGATATGGTGTGTGAAAAGAATAGTGATGTAGTTCATGACTTTGATAATGATCCAATTGATACTATTATTGAGGATGAATGGGTAAAAACTAAAGGAACTACTTTAGGCGCAGATAATGGTATCGGAATGGCAGCCGCATTAGCAGTTTTGGCCTCCGATGATATTTCTCATGGCAAAATAGAAGCTCTATTTACTGTAGATGAAGAGACAGGACTAACTGGGGCAAATATGCTAGCTCCCGATATGTTGACTGGTAATATTCTTCTCAATCTTGACACAGACGAAGAGGGCGATTTATATATTGGATGTGCGGGAGGTAAGGGCACGCGAGCTTATTTTGAATATAAAGAAAAGGATGTTCCTAAAGGTTACTTCTGGTTTAAAGTAGAGGTAAAAGGCCTTCGTGGTGGTCACTCAGGAAGTGATATAGATAAAGGACTTGGCAATGCAAATAAGATATTGAATAGATATCTATACACACTACTCGATAAGAAGTATAAGCTAATGATTTCTGAAATTGGAGGAGGAAATCTACACAATGCAATTGCACGTGAGGCATATGCAGTGGTGGGTGTTAAGCAAGCCGAAAAAGAAGATGTGCGTGTTCAACTAAATATACTTATTGCTGAACTAGAAAATGAGTATAAAACAATCGAACCAAACCTAGCACTTCACCTTGAGTCGGTAGAGAAACCAAAAAGAGTGATGAAGAGAAGTATCGCTAAAAGGTTAATCAGAGCTATTTATGCTTGTCCGCACGGAGTAATAGGTATGAGTAGTGAGATTGATGGGCTTGTTGAAACATCTACGAACCTAGCATCTGTTAAAATGCTGAATGGGGACACAATAGAGATTGGTACTAGCCAGCGTAGCTCTGTGGAGTCAAAAAAATATGACATAGTTAATATGGTTACTTCTGTTTTCGAACTAGCTGATGCTCGCATTACTCATAGCGAAGGTTATCCAGGATGGCAACCAAATACAGACTCTAAAATATTGAAAGTTTCGAAAGAAGTGTACAAAGATTTGTATGGCAAAACTCCAGGTGTCAAGGCTATTCATGCAGGTTTAGAGTGTGGATTGTTTTTGCAAAAGTATCCTAATCTTGATATGATTTCTTTCGGACCAGACATAAGAGATGCACACTCACCCGTAGAGAGGATGAATATTCCATCGGTAGAGAGATTTTGGAATTATTTGGTAGGGATATTGGATAAAATCTGATAAGAGGAGATGTTTTAATATCAATGGGCAAATCTCTCCTCGCCACATAGCGGGGGGAGATGTTTGCCTTTTTCTTCGTATTGTCATATTATTCATTGGATAAATCTTATTTGCTTTTTCACTTCTAATAATCTTTTCCATAATGCACAAACGCTTGTCTTTATTGTTTATCATCGTTTTTCTGCTATTCGCACATATTGTTTCTTCTCAAACAGAATATCGAGTTATGTTCTATAATGTGGAGAACTTGTTTGATACAGTCAAAGACTCAATTAAGAATGATGATGAATTTCAGCCTGATGGCTCAATGCGATGGAATTCGTGGAGATATTGGGAAAAGCTTAAAAACATAACTAGAGTTATTACAGCTGTGGGCGAAATGTACTCACCCTCATTGGTTGGATTATGCGAAATAGAAAACGACTCTGTTTTGTATGATCTCACTAAAAGATCACCACTTCGTGCACAAGGATACGATTACATTGTTACAAACTCACCTGATGAGCGAGGTATTGATGTTGCATTATTGTACCAACCTCATCACTTTAGATTAATAGAGAAAAATGAATATGAAGTTTTGTTTTCTCGCAAAGATGTTCGACCCACAAGAAATGTACTTCATGCCGTTGGTCAAATAATTAACTCTGACACCTTAGATGTTTTTGTAGTTCACCCTTCTAGTCGGTCTGGTGGTCAGATGGAGACTGAGCCTCAACGTATAGATATTGCAAAACTTATACGCAATAAGGTAGATAGTTTGTTTGAAACAAGAACTAAGGCAAATATTTTAATTATGGGTGATTTTAATGATTATCCCAATAATAAAAGTATTAAAAATACTCTTGATGCAAGAAGCATTAATCATGATATATATGAGAAGCAGCTTTACAATATGTTTTATCATAGGATGAATGAGAAAAACTTTGGAACTTATTACTATCAGGGTAGATGGGGAATTCTTGATCAAATTATAGTGAGTGGCAATCTATTATCGTCTGACAATTCGGTTCATGTAAAGGACAATAGTGCACATATTTTTAAAGCCAACTTTCTGCTCGAAGAGGATAAGAAAACAGGTATAATGAAACCTCGTAGAACATATTTGGGGCCTAGATATGTAGGAGGTTTTAGCGATCACTTGCCAGTATATATTGATTTGGTAGTTCAGTAGCGGTTGGTTTTCTCAATCTCTTTTATTTGCTTTTGTCTTTAATTAGTTATTGTCAAATTGGGGAAATATTCATGCTGCGAAGTATAATTTCAAATAAATAACACCTTTATATGACTAATGTATAGCAAATTATTTATACATTTATATACTTCAAAACGAAAACTTTGTGTTAACTTTGCGCAATTTACTAGACATAAATTTATTAAATAACAAGATATATGACGAATCCAATTATCAAGCGAATCGA